>JAFQHT010000146.1 GCA_017397825.1 Bacillota bacterium
ATTCAAGCTGAAGGATGTGGCAGTGTTCACGCCGTTCCCTAAAAAGATTCAGGGAATTGATACTTTTGACAAGGTTTTCAACATGCAGAGCCGCCAGACGCTGGTTTTCAACGGCAAGATGAACGTGCTTGAGACCGAGCTGAAGACTTATGTGAAGAAGGGCTACAAGGTTACCATAGTCTGTGCATCTCCTGAGCGTCTGGAAAATCTGAGAGAGTTTACGGAAAGAATAGGTCTGGAAGGCAAAATCCGTTTTGAACAGGGAAGTCTGACTGCAGGTATTGACCTTCCTACAGAGAAGCTTTGCTGGATCAGCGAAAACGATATTTTTGCAAGCCACAAAAAGGCCCGCAAGAAAAAATACAAGGATAAGGGCCAGAAAATCCAGTCTTTCGCGGATATGCGCGAGGGCGATTTCGTAGTTCACGAAAACCACGGTATCGGTAAGTTCATCGGAATCGAACAGCTTACTGTCCAGGGCGAAAAGAAGGACTATATTAAAATCAAATATGCAGGAAACGATATGCTTTATGTTCCGGTGGAACAGATGGACATCGTTCAGAAATATATCGGCGGCGACGGAATTGCGCCGAAAATAAACAAGCTCAGCGGCAGTGAGTGGAAGGCTACCAAAGCTAAGGCCAAGGCGGCAATCGCTGTCATGGCCAAAGATCTCATCGATCTTTATGCCCAGCGCAAGATGGTCAAAGGTCACAATTTCGGCCCGGATACCATCTGGCAGAAGGAATTCGAGGACAGCTTCCCTTATCAGGAAACTGACGACCAGCTCCGTTCCATCGAGGAAATCAAAAAAGACATGGAAAAGCCTTTTTCCATGGACAGACTGCTTTGCGGCGATGTGGGTTTCGGTAAGACAGAAGTTGCTGCCCGTGCACTTTTCAAATGCGTTGCTGACGGCAAGCAGGCGGCAGTACTGGTGCCTACCACAATCCTGGCAAATCAGCACTACTATACATTAAAAGAGCGCTTTGAAAACTTCCCGTTCAAGGTTGAAGTACTCAGCAGATTCAGAAGTCCGGCGCAGCAGGATGAAATCGTTTCCAAGGTAGAAAAGGGCCAGATCGACCTTATTATCGGCACACATCGGTTGTTGTCGAAAGATGTTAAATTCAAGGACCTTGGCCTGCTTGTAATTGACGAAGAACAGCGCTTCGGCGTGGAAGCCAAGGAGAATATCAAAAAATTAAAGACCAATGTGGACGTATTGACTCTTTCAGCTACACCTATTCCGAGAACTCTTAACATGTCCCTGACCGGCATCAAGGATATGAGCCTTATTGAGGAACCACCTGAAGAAAGATATCCTGTACAGACTTATGTGCTGGAACAGGACGACCAGCTTCTCAAGGAAATTATCGAAAGAGAACTTGGCCGCGGCGGTCAGGTATACGTCGTATTCAACAGGGTAAGAGGAATCCAGCAGATTGCTGAAAAAATAGAAGAGCTTGTGCCTGAAGCCAATGTGGCAGTCGGCCACGGCCAGATGAACGAACACGCTCTGGAAAATGTAATGCTCAGTTTCATCAACGGAGAAACAAACGTGCTTGTGTCCACCACAATTATCGAGTCCGGTCTGGATATCCCTAATGCCAACACAATGATTGTCATGGACTCCGACAGGTACGGACTGTCCCAGCTTTATCAGCTGCGTGGCCGCGTGGGCCGTTCAAACCGTATGGCGTATGCCTACCTGATGTATCAGAAGGACAAAGTCCTCACTGAAGTTGCCGAAAAACGTCTCAAGGCTATCCGCGAATTCACCGAATTCGGCTCCGGCTTCAAAGTAGCCATGAGAGACCTTGAAATCCGCGGTGCCGGAAATCTGCTGGGAACTGAGCAAAGCGGTCACATGATGAACATCGGCTACGAACTTTACTGCAAGATGGTTGACGACGCTGTACGTGCACTTCAGGGTGAAATCGTCAACGAAAACCGTGAAGAAACATCTGTGGAAATTACTGTTTCTGCTTACATTCCGCAGCGTTATATCGAAAACGAATCCCTAAAACTGCAGATGTATAAGAAGATTGCCGGTGTCCACACTTATGACGATGAGGATGAAATCATCGACGAAATGCTTGACCGTTTCGGCGATGTACCGCGTGAGACTGTCAACCTTGTGAAGATAGCACACATCAGATACCTTGCCGGCGAAATGTCTGTCACCAGAATCCATCAGGAAAAGAACGATTCTGCACCTATTGCTGGCAAGAGCAAACTTGCTAAGGCTGCGGCTGCTGATACAAGTGTACGTATTGTGCTTACTTTCGCACAGAAAAACCCGCTCAGCGGTTTTGCACTGTTTAATTTAAATGAGCGTTATGGAAACCGTGTATTCGTTCACGGTGGTGTTGAGCCTTTTATCAGGCTTACATGTAATCCTAAAAACATGCTTGACGAAGTCATTGATGCGCTGGATATTCTTAATGAAGGCAAAAAAGGAAAAGTCAGTTAGCTCAAATAAAAAAGTCCGGAATGAATCCGGACTTTTTTGATGCAATAATTTAGTTTTCCATCTGCTTGGCAAGAAGAGATGCGCCGATTTCTGCTGCTTTCAGCTCAGTGTCACCCAGGGTCTTGTTTTCTTTAGGCAAGATAGTAATTGAACCTATCGGGTCGCCCTGGGAAATAATGGGGACCACGATTTTGGTATCATTTAAGTAGCGATTTTTGCTCTGGATGATTTTGTCCAGTTCACTGTCTACTTTTTTGTCAGCAAAATCTTTTTTGTTTGTACCCCATGCGGAAATAACCTGATCCGTATCTGAAACTATAATTGTTGTACCAAGAACTTTGGAAACGCTTTCTGCGTATTCGTCAGCAAACTGACTCAGTTCATTGATAGGGGAGTATTTTTTAAGGATGACTTCCCCGGCTGTTCCTGTGTAAATTTCAAGAGGGTCGCCTTCTCTTATTCTGAGTACACGCCTGATTTCTTTAGGTACCACAACCCGGCCCAGATCATCTATTCTTCTTACAATACCTGTTGCTTTCATGTATTTTTCCTCCGTAAATCGTTGTAAAGATAGTATTTGCACAGGGAAAAATTATATGCGTCAAAAATTTCACTTGCTTTTTGCTGTGATAAAGTATAAAATGTTAGGCGTGTGTTTGTATTTTTTTCAGTACAAAATTAAATTTGAATATATATTTATATTAAGGATGGAAAATTATGGACTTTAAGAAAGCAATTGAAAATTCAATGGATTCTTTAGTGCAGGATATTGCTGCATTATGTAGAATCAACAGCGTTGAAGGCGAAGAAAAGCCAGGAATGCCTTTTGGAGAAGGTGTTGCACAGACTCTTGAAGCGGCTCTCAAGATGGGCGCAGATATGGGCTTCAGAACAGAAAATTTTGATGGGTATGTTGGTCACATCGAAATGGGTGAAGGCGAAGAACTTGTTGGTATTCTCGGACATGTTGACGTAGTACCTGCAGGAGATGGCTGGAACACTGATCCATGGGGTGGAGTAATTACTGAAGATAAGATTATCGGAAGAGGTGTACTTGACAACAAAGGACCTATCGTTACTTGTCTTCATGCAATGAAAATCCTTAAGGATTTAAATGTTCCTTTAAACAGAAGAGTAAGAGTAATTCTGGGTACAAACGAAGAAACTGACTGGAGATGCATGAACTACTACTTAAATGAAGTAAAGCCTGAAATGCCTACAATGGCATTTTCTCCTGACTCTGAATTCCCTGTAACTTATGCTGAAATGGGTCTCCTTCAGTATACTCTCACAAGAGATATCACAGAAAAGATTGAAATCGAAGGCGGCAGTGCGTTCAACTCTGTTCCTTCTTCTGTGAAAGCTGTTTTAGACAAGTCTCTTGAAGAAGCTGTAAAAAAGGCAATTGAAGAAAGTGCAGAAAAAGATGCTTACCTTGTTGAAACTGCAGAAGAAGGTCTTGTAGTCCGCGCTATGGGTGTAGGTGCTCATGCAGCTCGCCTTTATGACGGAAAGAATGCTATCAGCCTGCTTATGGATCTTCTTGCGAAGCTGCCACTTACAGGTGAGCTTAAGGAAGTTGTTGATTTCTACAATGAACATTTCGGCATGTGTCTGTACGGAGAAAAGATGGGCGTTGACTGCTCTGATGAAGACTGTGGTCCGCTTACTCTCAATGTAGGTAAGGTTTATACAGAAAATGGAAAACTTATTTTCTGCTGTGACAGCAGAATCCCTGTAAGTTTCACAATCGAATCAATCGAAGAAAAGGTTCAGGCAAAGGTTGCAGGAACTGGATATACTTATGAACAGGCATCCACAGAAAGACCTCTGTACGTGCCAAGAGATTCTGAGCTTGTAAAGACTCTTATGGAAGCATATAGCAAGGTAACTGGAGACTACGAAAGCCAGCCTCGTTCATCCGGTGGTGCAACTTACTCCAGAGCAATGAAGAACTGTGTTGCTTTCGGATGCCTGCTTACTGATCAGGAAGATGTAATGCATCAGGCAAATGAATACCTTGAAATTGATAAACTGAAAATCTGGCTTGAAGTAATGTTAGAAACAATTTATCAGTTAGCAAAATAGTTAAAAAAAGTTTCGGCTTTTAAAATATTTTATTTTTATTATTTAACATTTATTATTTGGAGGAATTATCATGAAGAAAAAAATTCAGATGCCTTCAGCATTAATGATCGTTACGATCTTCCTGTTTATCGTTGGTTTACTTACTTGGTTCGTACCAACTTCTGTAGTAGTTGACGGAGAAATCATCTTCAACGCTGCATTTGATGCTGATGGTAATGTAATTGAAAATGCCGGTACTTCTCCGGTAGGTCTGTGGGACTTCTTCTTAGCGCCAATTCTTGGCTTACAGGAAGGTGTTCAGGTAGCAGCTGCTCTTATCGTATCCGGTGGTTTCGTAGCTGTATTAAACAAAACTGGTGCTCTTGACGCTGGTATCGGTGCTTTACTCAGAAGATTCAGCGGTAACACTCTGATCTGCGTTCTTATGTTCGCATTCGCTTTAATGGGTACAGTTTATGGTTTATGGGAAGAACTTCCTGCATATGCAATCGTAGTTATCCCAATGTTCCTGGCTGCAGGCTATGATGCATTCACAGGTATCATGGTTATTATCGTTGGTGCTGTTGCAGGTAACATGGCCGACATCGTTAACCCTTACGCTATCGGTGCTGCTGTTGCTGCTATCGGTGACGAAACTTTAGGTATCGGCGATGGTATCGTTTTAAGAATGATCTTATTCGTAGTATTACTGGTAATGGGATGCTTCTTCGTAACAAGATATGCTAACACTGTTAAGAAGAACCCTGCAAAGTCCGTTGTAGATAATCCTGAAGCTGCAAGCTTACATGCTTCTTTCGATGTTGAAGAAATCAAGCCTTTAACAGGAAGACACAAAGCTTCCCTTATCATCTTCGGTTTAGTAATCATCGTAACTATCGTTGGTTATGCTCC
>JAFQHT010000147.1 GCA_017397825.1 Bacillota bacterium
ATTCTTCTTGTTTTCATTCAGTGGTCCAACCTTGTGAACATTTTTCTTTTTAGCCATATGAAAAGCCTCCTATGATAATTTGATTTTACCATAGAAGGCTTAGTTCTTTTAGATATTTACAGACTTTTTTTCACAGTCTCATATATGCTAGAACTCGGGGTGTCTCAGTATACGATTTTTATTCAAAGCAAAACACAAAACATAAAAATCGAGGACATATTAGATGCCCTCATATCTAAAACGGAGAAGAATATGTAGTAGTTCTTGTTTCGCTAGAGCCTTTAATATCTCTGCTTACAACCATAAGACGATAAGTGGTGCCATATGTGAGTGAGTCGTATGTATTTGTAAAAACAACAGTTCTGCTATTTATGCCATTTTTGTAGCAAACATAATCGCTGTTTGTTGTATCATTTGTCCAGACGCCATTTACTTGTTTTTGGAGGTATACAACGATGCTATATTCGTCTGCTTCACTTGAAAATGTAACCCACACTTCAGCATCAGCAGATGTCCCACTAGTTCGGTCAATTATATAATCTACACTACTGGTGTCTCTCGGCATCACCTCATCCCCGACAGCGGCATATGATGTAACGGTTGCAGAGAGTACCATTACGAGAACCATCAATAACACACTAATTTTCTTTTTCATAATAAAATCCTCCTTAAGTAAATTAAAATTTCTAACCTATTTACGCGTAATATGTAGGTTGGTTTGATTTTAATGCTTAAGGGGGATTTGGACAAGTAGGTTTCGTACCCAAAATTCTGACAAAGTCCGAGGGTTTTCAGCAGACTGGCAGGAATGCAGGCCGGGAAATGCCGGCAAGTACGGATAAAAAAACAAAAAAGTTTGAATTTTGCTCTTCCATTTATTTTTTATTATGGTATAATATAATCAGCGGAAAAGTTAATTTTTTAACAAGAATTAGCCCCGGTCCGGAAGACCAGACGGTGCAGCGGACGGATCGCGCGAAATGGAATTGAAATTTACATTACATAAGGAGGCAATTTCTAAAATGAAAAAAATTGGTGTATTAGGAACAGGCACAATGGGTGCTGGCATTATTCAGGTTTTAGCTCAGAACGGTTACGAAGTAGTAATGAGAGCAAGAAGAGAATCCTCAGTTGAAAAGGGTCTTGCTACAGTTAAGAAGAACCTGGACAAGATGGTTGCAAAAGAAAAGATGACTGCTGAAGAAGCAGAAGCTGTTTTTGGCAGAATTCAGGGTTCAACTGACATCAACATCATCGCTGATGCTGACCTGGTAATCGAAGCTGCTACAGAAGACATGGAAGCTAAGAAGGCTTTATTCGCTGAATTAGACAAGCTTTGCAAGCCAGAAACTATCATCGCTACAAATACATCCTCATTATCAATCACTGAAATCGCAGCAGCAACAGGCAGACCTGACAAGATTATCGGTATGCACTTCTTCAACCCTGTTCCTGCTATGAAATTAGTAGAAATCATCAAGGGCTTAGCTACTTCCGAAGAAACTAAGAACACAATCCTTGAACTCACTGCAGCACTTGGCAAGACTCCTGTAGAAGTTGCTGAAGCTCCTGGTTTCGTTGTAAACAGAATCCTTATTCCAATGATCAACGAAGGCGTTGGCATCCTTGCTGACGGCGTTGCTGATGCAAAGGGTATCGACACTGCTATGAAGCTCGGCGCTAACCACCCAATGGGACCTTTAGAATTAGGTGACTTAATCGGTCTTGACGTTTGCCTTGCAATCATGGACGTACTTTACACTGAATACGGCGATCCTAAGTACAGAGCTCACACTCTCCTCAGAAAGATGGTAAGAGCTGGTAAGCTCGGCCGTAAGACTGGCGTAGGTTTCTACGACTATACTAAATAAGTAAAATCACATATTCATCTGGAAGAACCCTGCCGTGTGCCCTGCCTTTTATTTGCGGCGGGGTTCTTTTATTGTTTATTCCTTGCAATTTGCGGCATAAGAGTATATTATAAATATATGTAACATTCTATACGTACACGTTCACGCAGTATTTACAGTTCTGAATTTTCTATGAAAGGTGCGGCCCCGCAGTCAGGCCGTGGACAGAGGTATTGAGGTATTATTATATGGAAGAAAAAATTTTAGATTCTGAGACAGTTCAGGAAAGCCCTCAGGCGCAGCAGAGCCAGCAGGGACCTTCGCAGGAACGTCCGGAAGTTGAGGGCATTCTGGAAATCCAGGACGAAAACAATTTCGGATTCCTGAGATTTTCCAATTTCCTGACCAGCGAAAAAGACATTTACGTTTCACCAGTTCAGATAAGAAGATTTAATTTAAAGACAGGAGACAAAATCCGCTGCATTACCCGTCTGCCTAAGGAGGGCGAGCGTTTCGGTGCGCTGCTTTATGTGCTGACGGTAAACGGCGACGAACCGGGCAAGGCAATCAGACGACCTGATTTTGATGACCTGACACCGGTATTTCCTTACGAAAGACTGAGACTGGAAGACGGCAGCAGAGACCTTTCCATGCGCCTTATCGACATCGTGGCGCCTATCGGCAAAGGCCAGCGAGGCCTGATAGTGGCTCCGCCCAAGGCCGGCAAGACAGTCCTTCTTAAAAAAGTAGCCAACGCTATCGAGCGCAATTATCCTGACGTGGAACTTATCGTTCTTCTGGTGGATGAAAGACCTGAAGAAGTAACCGACATGAAGCGTTCGCTGGTGGGCGGCGAAGTTATTTACTCCACATTCGATGAACTGCCTGAACATCACGTGCAGGTGGCCGAAATGGTTCTCGCCAGAGCACAGCGCCTGGTTGAACACGGCAAAGATGTGGTAATATTATTAGACAGCATAACAAGGCTTGCCAGAGCCTATAACATGGTGGTACCTAACTCGGGAAGAACGCTTTCCGGCGGCCTGGATCCCGGTGCGCTCCACAGACCGAAGAAGTTTTTCGGGGCGGCGCGCAAGATGGAAGAAGGCGGTTCAATCACCATTCTGGCCACTGCTCTTGTGGAAACAGGCAGCAAGATGGACGATGTTATTTACGAAGAGTTCAAGGGCACCGGCAACATGGAGCTGCACCTTGACCGGAAGCTTTCCGAAAAGAGAATTTTCCCTG
>JAFQHT010000148.1 GCA_017397825.1 Bacillota bacterium
ACTCTTGCGGACGGGAAACAGGTGGCCGTGCCCAAGAGAGCTGTTGCCGCATTGCATACGGCATGGATGCAGTACTGGCTGAAAGGAGGCAGCAAAAATGTCTGATTATACACTTCTGCGCGACATTTCACTGATATGGTCGCTCTTCCATGTACTTATACTGTTTATTGCCTTTTACGAGTCCCGTTATCCTAGGCGCAAAACATTCATTCTTACCGGCATTTTTATGGGCGGGCTGCTGGTTCTGCTTTCAATTCTGATCTTTATCAAAGGCGCTCTCTGGGTAAGCAATGCCGCTCTTGTGATCTGCACTCTGCCGAGCCTGATCTTTTTTTACATTATGTCCGGTCAGCGTGACGGACGGTTTGTGTTTACATTCTGTCTTGTAGATACTGTGTCCCTGTGGTTAATGACTCTGACCATGGTACTCAGTTACTGGTTTACGCCCGACACCTACTGGGTTCTCTTCTTCGGCAGACTTATCGGCTTCCCTGCCTTTGAATATCTGGCATGGCGCCGGCTCCGCAGACCATATCTTGAAGTGCAGAGGGCCGTGGCCAAAGGCTGGTTTTCCTTTGCGGCAGTCTCCGCCGTATTCTACATTCTGCTGTTTGTGGCAAGTCTGTATCCTGTAAGTATCTACGAGAATCCTGATAATATCCCTGTAATTCTGCTGCTTCTAATTCTGATGCCTCTGATGTACTGGAATATTTTTCAGGTTATTGTGCGCCAGCAGCGTCTTGCTGATGCGGAGGAAAAGGCGCGCATTCTCCATCTGCAGTCCGTCATGATTCAGCAGCGTATAGAGCAGACCATGGAAGCAGAAAAGCAGATTTCCATTCATCGCCATGACATGCACCACAGGCTTCAGACTATTAATACCATGCTTGAAAACGGAGAAATAAATGAAGCTCAGAATTATATAAAAAATTCCCACGAAAGCTTAACTGATACCAGGAGCAGTCACTGGTGCATGCACCCTGTGCTGGATGCAGTTTTTTCCGCCTATTTCCGCAAGGCTGAAGCTGAAGGAATCAGAATTGAGGCTGATATGGGTATCCCTGCTGACCTTCCTGTGGATGCTGTGGAGCTGTCCACTGTTTTTGCCAACGCACTGGAAAACGCAATCCATGCAGTAAGCAAGCTGCCGCAGGAACAAAGAGTGATACGCTGCCGCTGCATCTGCCAGCCACAGCTCATGTTCTACGTTTCCAACCCTTATACCGGCAAAGTAAAGTTTGATGAAAATAACAGGCCGGTTGCGGACAGTACGCTCCACGGAATCGGTACACATTCTATCGCTGCCTATTGCGAAAAACATGGAGCAGTCTGCGAGTACAGCGCGGAAAATGGTTGGTTCAGCATCCAGATTGTACAGACTATCTGGACAAAATAATATTAAAAACGGGGCCTGCCACTGCGACCGGTCCCGTTTGAGTTACTGTTTATTCTACTGTTTGTTTGACTGTACGAATCTCTTGATCTTCTTACCAGTTGTCTTTTCAAAGTCTTCCTGTCTGATTACGACTTTCTTGATCTTCTTGAAAAGCGGCAGGGATTCGTTAATCTTGTCAACTTCCTCCCAGAGAAGTTTTTCGATGGCTGCAGTGTCTTTTGCTGCCTCTTCACCGATTGCAGCGATTACTTCTTCCATTTCAGGTTTGATTGTTGCAGTTATCACATCGTCCTGGCCGTCTTCATCGCTGAGGGCCCATACCATGGATTCGCTCACATAAGGAACTTTGCCGAGGAAGTATTCCAGTTCTTCAGGGAAAACGTTCTTTCCGTTTCTTGTGATGATAACATTCTTTTTACGGCCTGTGATGTAGATGAAGTCTTCATCGTCAACATAACCCAGGTCACCTGTGTGGAACCAGCCGTCTTTGATAACCTTTGCTGTTTCTTCAGGCATGTTGTAATAACCCATCATTACGTTGCCGCCCTTGAGGCAGATTTCGCCAACGCCGTCTTCGTCTTTATCTTCTATCTTTACTTCCATACCAGGCATAAGATGACCTACGGAAGCATTTCTCATAGTCTTGTGTGTGTCAGGGTTGAGGGCCGCCATAGGTGCACATTCAGTAAGACCGTAGCCCTGAACTGCAATGAATCCCAGGTCATTGAAGAACTGGAGGATTGCAGGGTCAATTGCTGCACCGCCGGAAATAAGCACTCTCATACGGCCGCCGAAAACTTTAAGAATATCCTTGAGGAGCTTCTTATTGATATCAAGGCCCAGCTTGCTTGTAACCTTGTTTACAGCCATAACTTTCTTAACAAGGCCTTCCTTGCCCTGCTTGCGGACATTTTTCATAATGTTCTTGTAAAGGCTTTCGAAGATAAGGGGAACTGCAAGAATCATTGTAGGGCTCACTTCAGAGAGGTTCTTTACGATGTGCTTGAGACCTTCGCAGTATGCGATGGCTGCACCTTTATAAAGCGGCATGAGGAAGCCGCATGTGCATTCATAAGTGTGGTGAACCGGAAGCACTGAGAAGAAAATATCCCAGTCATGCACCATGAGGAGTGTAGGCGCTACCATAAGGTCCACGCAGATGTTTCTGTGAGAAAGCATTACGCCCTTGGCAATGCCTGTGGTTCCGGATGTGAAAAGCAGAATACTCATTGCTTCAGCATCGATTTCTGCATCGATGAAGCTGCGGTCTCCGCCGGCAACAAGTGCCTTACCTTCTTCAACAAGGCTCTTCCACGCATAAAGACCCTGTCCCACAGCATCTTCTGCTCTTTCAAAGTTTACCAGAAGCTGAATGTTTGTATCTCCGCTTTCCTTCATTTCAAGGAACATATCTTCAAATTTCTTTCCGAAAATCACTGCGGAAACTTCTGCTTCAATTACCAGCTGCTTCAGTTCTGCTGCGGAAAGTTCCTTATCAAGAGGAACCACGATTCCTGTTCCGCATACTGCTGCCAGATAGCTTGTTGCCCACTGATAGCAGTTGTCACCGATTACAGCAATACGCTTGTCCTTGAGACCATGAGCAATCAGTGCTGTTCCAAGACCGTTTACATCTGCAAGAGCTTCCTTATATGTGATATTTTCATAGCCTTTTTCCTTGTCAAACTTCTGCATGAAGGCAACGTTATCACCGTAAAGTTCAACGCTGGTGTTGAGCATGTGTCTGATATCAGTGATTGGTCTGCTCAGTCTGTATTTTACATATTTATCTTTACTTGTATTAAGCGCATCCACAACTTCCTGCGCTCTTTTCATTTCGTTTTCTTTAAGGGTTCTGTAGTCCACTTTGGCTACTCCTTTCCATCTAGTATCGAATACTAGATTATCACTCTTCCCATATAATGTCAAGCTTTACACCGTTATTTTTATGTGATATATTTATGAAAAGCTGTTTTTTAAAGGAGACTGACATGTCTGATAATTTCAACGTTCACAGTATTACACCATTCGACAATTTTCATCTTCCACGCTGGTCTGAGCTTCCTGCCCTTGACCTTTATATGGACCAGATTATCACCTTCATCGACGGGCATGTAGGTGCTTTTCTTACCAGTGTAGGTGGCGCACCTATAACAAAAAGTATGGTAAACAATTATGTAAAAGCAAAAATCGTTGATGCTCCGGTTAAGAAAAAGTACCCGAAACTTTCCGTTGCAATGATTATAGTTGTATATATACTCAAAAATTGTTTTTCCACAGAGGAAATCGGCCGTCTTATACGATTCGGCATCACCCTGGACCCGGACTGTTCGGTTACTTATGACCGTTTCTGTGAGGCTATGGAAAAGGCAGTAAAGGCAGTTTTCAGCGGAAGCATTCATATCGACAACCATTATGAACCTGGAAGAGAAAGCCGCTATCTTATGGATAACTTCGCCCTTGCTTTTGCCTCCAAATTATATGTGCAGAAAATATTTTTAAGCTGATATAATCGCTGCAGACAGCAAAGAAGCCCTGCTTTATGAGCAGAGCTTCTTTTTTAATGGAAAACGCCGGTATATGCGGGATATCAGATTCCGAGGACATCTACCACTTTCATATATTTTTCATCACGTTCCTTGATAGCAATATCAGCCTTTCCGTCCGGATAATCATAGATGCCGGCGCCTGCCTTTACACCCAGTCTTCCCTGTTCAACAAGGGATCTGAACAGAGGAGAACCGTCCTGATTGTTATCAAGGTCAGCAAACAGATAGTCAGAGATATTTCTGAATGTGTCAATACCACCCATGTCTGCAATTTCGAAAGGACCAAGGCATGCATATCTGATTCCCAGACCGTACTTCATAACATTGTCAGCATCTTCACAGCTTACGACATCATCTTCAACCAGATGGAGAAGTTCTCTTAAAACTGTGAACTGTACTCTGTTTGCACAGAAGCCGGGAACGTCTTTCTTTACGCGGATAGGCTGCTTGCCCAATGACTTGGAAAGTTCATATACTGCCTGTGCATTTGCATCGTCAGTCTTATCACCGTTGATAACTTCAATGAGCGGAATGATATGCGGAGGATTGAACCAGTGCATTCCGACGAATCTTTCAGGCTTGTTTACAGCTTCAGCGATTGCAGTGATGCTGAGGCCGGAAGTATTTGTAGTAAGCAGTACATCCTCTTCTACAATGTTTGAAATCCTGCCCCAGAAATCGCGCTTGATTTCCAGTTTTTCCACTACAGATTCAGTGACGAAGTCTGTATCCTTTGCTGCTTCAAGGTCAGTAGTGAAGGAAATGTTTGCGATTACCTGTGCAGATTTTTCTTCAGTTGATTTGCCGCTGACAATCAGTGCTTCCTGATTGAGCTGAAGAAGTTTCTTTCCGTTTTCAATTGCTTTCTCAAAAATATCATATACAGTTACTTCGTAGCCTTTACCTGCAAAAGCCTGTGCAATAGACATGCCCATTGTTCCGGAACCTGCTACGAAAACTTTTTTAATTTCTCTCATATTCCCCTCCATATAAGAAAGAGGGTTTTAAACCCTCTCCCTTTTGGTTATGTATTTGTTTTTAAATTATAATACGGATGTCATACCGATCATATTTGCAAAGAAGATACCGCAGTAGCTGCCGATAACATAACCCCAGAGACCTACCAGAAGAGCAGGAACTACCATCTTGTTCCAGCCTAAGGATACTGCCATAGGAGCTGCTGTTGTAGGGCCACCTACTGTAGCCTGGTTTGCGATAGCAACGTCTTCCCAAGTGCACTTTAAGAGCTTTGCACCTGCGAATGTAACTGCCATGTTGATTAAGCTGATTAACTGGTGGAAAATCAGAGCCCAGATACCAGTCTGGATGATGTTCATTAAGTCACCGGAAATGCCGATTGTTGAGAACCATGCAAGGATACCGATGTTACCAAGTTCCATAGCACCGTTGACATTCTTCATCTTTTCTTTGAAGATTGTAGCGACAGCAACTGTGATGATGGAAAGAATCAGGTAAGGGCTGCCGAATAACTGCTTGATTAATTCAGGTGGGTTGAAGGATAATACGAAGTTAGCAATTGTCTGGGAAACACCAACAATTGTGAATGTAAGTGCGAGACAGATTGCAATGTCCTTCAGGCTGATTTCCTTACCGCCCCAGAAACCTGCAGTAAGAGTCTTGCCTTCTCTCTTAAGAGCTTCAAGGTCAACTGATGATTCCATTTCGTCAATATGAGGATGAGGAAGCTGTTTACGCATCCATTTGCTGTTACCGATAAGTCTTGTTTCAAGAATCAGTAATGCTACAGACATGTTGCCTACTACAGATGTAGCTGCGAATACATCGTTCGGAACGCCAAAGATGCTCTGCATAGCAACCATGTTAACTGTACCACCGATCTGACCACCAGCATAAAGAACTACTAAGTAGTCGGAGTTTTCAACACCGCCGAAGATGAAGTGCATTGCGAAACAACCAACAATTGTACCGATTGCTGCAACGTGGAACAGAATAAATACCTTTCCTGAGTTCTGGAAAATTTCCTTAAGGTCTGCCTTGAAGAGCAGTAAAGGAATAGAACAGATCAGAACTACGCTACCGAGTGTTGAGAACACTGGGGATGAATGTGGAATTAATCCGATGTTTGCTAAGATGAAACCACCTACGATTACCAGCATTGTGCTGGAAAGAGTAGCTGCCCATTTATAGCGCTGTTCTAAAATAATTGCGACTGCAACGAGACATAAAACGACTGCCCATAGTAATATGGTCTGGTCTTCTGCAATGATAGGTGTACTCATGATCTTTACCTCCTTGTTTTATTTGGTTTGTTTAATGAGTCAACAACTTGCCCGGATATACTCCGGTTAATTTTTTATCTTTATAGACAATCTGTCCATTAACGATAACATATTCAAGGCCTTCTGCTACCTGGTTGGATTCTGTGTAGCATGCCATATCCTGCAGTTTTTCATAATCAAAGATTACCAGATCTGCGTCCATACCATCAGCGATTACGCCCTTTCCTTCAAGCATGAATCTTTCGGCAGGAAGTGAGGTCATCTTACGGATAATTTCTTCAAGAGACAGGATTCCCTTTTCTTTGTGGAAATAAGTGATTGCGTGGATGCATGTACCCCATGCTCTCGGATGTCCCTTTTCGGACATTGCTTTGCAGATACCGTCAGAACCAACTACCGTGTTAGGATCTGCTATGATTCTGCAGAGATCTTCTTCACCCATACTGAAGTAAATACCTGTTCCGGCACCATTGTTGGCAATTACCAGATCGAAGTAAGTATCAAACGGATCTTTTTCCAGCTGCGCAGCGATGTCAGAAACAAACATACCTGCGTATTCAGGTGTCTCAGGGAGAATTGATGCAAATACTCCTTCCCATCCGCCACAGTTGATATAATAGTTGTCAAACTGTGCATTTTCATCAAGCATCTCTGCTTTGATCTGCGCTCTCATTTCAGGATCTCTGAGAATATCACATACCTTGCTGATACCTCCTGAAAAATACTTAGGCGGAATCAGCACATTGAAATGTGTCATGGATGCTTCGTAAGGATACTGGTCGAGGGTAACTTTCTGACCGGCTGCGATTGCTTCTGCAACCATTCTGAGAGTTTCCTTACTCTTTCCCCAGTTTGTCTTACCGTAGGCTTTGTGGTGAGAAAGCTGAACTCTTACACCAGCCTGCTTACCTATTTCAAGAGCTTCAGCTACTGCTTCAACAAGGCTGCCGGATTCGTTTCTCAGGTGGGAAGCGTAGATTCCGTCGTAAGGAGTCATAACCTTGGCCATCTCAATGAGTTCTTCTGTTTCAGTGAAGTCTCCCGGCGGGTAGATAAGGCCGGTACTCATACCAATTGCTCCTTCTTCCATAGCCTCTTTAAGCATTTCCTTCATTTTAGCCATTTCTTCATCTGTAGGCTTACGGTTTTCCATGCCCATTACAGCAATTCTGATTGCACTGTGACCTGTAAAAAGAGCTGTGTTACATGCAAGCGGAAGAGTTTCCAGATATTTTTTATATGTTTTAAAATCACTCCAGTTTGCCATATCTTCATCGAATTCAGGGCATACAACAGAAAGTAATTCTTTTAATTCAGGTAAGGTTTCAGGATTTACAGGGAAAAATGTTGAGCCGCACTGGCCGCAGATTTCTGTAGTCACACCTTGTCCGATTTTACAGAGGTTGCCGAATTCAGTTCCGTACACACCGTCCCCATGTGAGTGGGAATCAATAAAACCAGGTGCAACGTATTTACCTTCTGCGTCTATAACAGTTTCAGCAGTATCAGTTTCTGCAGGTACTTTTATTTTTCCGTTTTCTACGCCGATGTTTCCCTTATAAGCAGATGCCCCGGTGCCATCGATTATCATCGCGTTTTTAATCAAAAGCTCCATCGTAATCTCTCCTCCCTTATAACAAATATGTTAAGAATGTGTTTATTTTCACAATTATATATTCAGTATATAACTTCTCCGCCGGACATACCAAATACATAAAAATGATATCAATTATCGAAAAAATATATAGGGCTGGTCATGCCCCTTAAAGCATTGATATTTCAACGTTTTATGCCATTATATCCATTCGGGTATTATTTTAAATGTTGAAAAAAACCGTTCTAGTTTTTATAATGTATGTATAGAAAAAAAACATTATTCTCATTGAAACGCGGTAATACGAAAAGGAGGCATGCAGATGAATATTCAGTCCCTGACATATTTTATCCAGGTGGCAGACGCCAGAAGTTATTCCGTTGCTGCCAAAAAAATTTATGTTGCCCAGTCATCTCTGAGTACAGCAGTCAAGAAGCTTGAGGAAGAACTTTCAGTCAAGCTGTTCAATTATGATGGCAAATCCCTCAACCTTACTATGGAGGGTGAGCGTTTTTATGAACTGGCCAAGGAGTTCCTCAGCTCATATGAACTTTTCTTCGAATCTGCAAAAAAAATCACTGACGACGTCTTCGGCACAATTAATATTCTGCTTCCTATTCTGGTAAGTGATATTTTCTTTTCCGAGCCGCTGGCAGAGTTCCAGAAAAAATACCCGGATGTAAAAATCAATGTTACCAACCGCGGAGGATACCAGACACAAAACCTTATTTCTGTAAACGAATATGACATTGGTGTAACAATCAAACCGCTGATTCAAAATACTTTCGAATGTATTGATATTGCAAAATCTCCAATGGTTCTGGCGGTTCACGAGTCCAACCCTCTGGCCGACAAGGAAGAAGTAACCTACGAAGAACTTGTTTACGAAAATTTCCTGTCATATGAAGAAGATTCCGTGCTTTACCAGAATTTTATCAGTAAAACAAAAGACGCCGGTTATGCTCCTCAGATTCTTATGAAGGCCGCAGAAACACCCTTACTTCTGTCTGTCATAGAAAAAGGCACAGGGGTACTGGTGGTGCCTGAATGTGTTGTTGACTACCGCAAGTATTCCAACATCCGCGTAATACCTATCAGAGGCGAAGATGAAGGCTACCAGCTCATTATGGTATATAACAAGGATAAATACTTATCCACAGCAAGTGTTGCATTTATTGATTTTATAAAAGAATGGTATCAGGATAAGGAGAAGAAAAATGGCTAAAAAGATCGGAACAATTATACTGATGCTGCTGATGCTGCTCTCACCTGCGGCTGCTTGGGCTGATGTAGGAGATGTGGAAACGCTGGTTCTCACCGAACACAATCTTGGCAGTGATGAGATGCACATTTCACTTCCTGAAGGGTGGTATTTCAATACACCAAGAGATATAGACGGAGAGTTCCTTAAAGTCTCCGAAAACTCCAGACGGAAACTTATAAAATATCTCAATGACAGCGATATCGACTATAATCTGGTTTCCAAAGATCTGCTTGATGAAATAAATATCATCTTTGTAAACAGCAGCCAGTCTAAAATGATGTACAACTTTTCCCTGCTTAACAGAGATGTTCTTATAGAACGTGCCAAATCTATGGTTGACATGGGAACCCAGGAAAACAAAGACATCAGAAGTACATATCACTCATATGAGTTGCAGGAGTTCAACGGCTGTATCTTCATGGTCTTTGAAGGAACCATGGAAACACCAGAAGGAAAGGTTGATTTCTATCAGTATACAACAATGGTAAATGGTTTCGGTATAACCTTCACATACAGAGGTTCTGAAGGAACAGACTATGAAAGCGGCAAACTCCTGCTTGATAAAATTGCACATAGTTTTACTGTTGATGAAATCAAGGAAGCTGATCTGAAAGAAAATATGATCAAGCAGATGATTGCACCGGCCGCCCTTGTTGCAGGGTTCATAGGTTTCACAATTTTCCTTTTCATCAGACAGCTGAGAAAAAACAAAAAAGAAGAAAAAGCTAAATTGAATAAATAGTCCTCATTAAAGAAGCCCTGCATCTGAAATGCAGGGCTTTTGCTTTATATGATTTGTAAAAGATATAATTTTTTATTGCTGTGGCGGCACCTTATCCAGATACTCTTCAAGTGTCAGGTCATTGGCCATAATATATGTTGCCACATCAATTCCCACATATCTCAGGTGCCAAGGTTCATAAGCATAACCTGTGATATCGGTTTTTCCCTTTGGATAACGGATAATGAAACCATATTCATGGCAGTGATCGTTAATCCACTGTCCGTCAGCATAATCAATGAAATCCTGAGTCAGGCCCCAGCCCATGGATGCAGATGTCACATCCAGTGCCAGTCCTGTATGGTGCTCACTTCTTCCAGGATATGCAGAGCGCACATTGGTTGTTTCTCTGCCGCGGTTTTTCAGTGAATTATTAAACAGAGTCTTCTGAGTATTGTACGATCTCATTGTAGAACAGAGCTTCAGATCAAAACCCTCTTCCTTGGCATCAGCATACATTTTCTTATATGCTTCGTAGGCAACATCCTTCATTTCCATATCGGTATATGTGCCGTACTTATTGTCAATGGTCACCAGATCTTTTGGTTTATAGTCTTTGGAAACAGTGTAGTACTTGTTTACCAGAACCAGCAGATCTCCGTCATCTGCAACGCGGGTTTCAATAACTTCCGGAATGCCCCGGACGCTGTGATCCTCACCTTTGGACGGTGCGTCCGGATCATCATTCAGATTACCCGGCCATACAGTAGTCTGCACAGTAGGATCATCTGTAGATACCGGCGGCTCTACTATTTCATCTGCAGGCGGGTCTTCTTCCTCCGGCGGCAGCTGATTTTCCTCATCAACAGGAGGCTCAACCGGATCGTCCACACTGACAGCATTATCCTCATCATCTACCGATGGATCCACAGAAACCTGCACATCCCCATTATCCTCATTGCCCTGTGCTGCACCTTCGCTGGCACCACAGCCGGCAATAATCATCACGCTGCACATCAGCAGCAATGCAAGAATCCACATAAATACTTTCTTCCTCATAATACAGTTTTCTCCTTCCAGTATATTCTTAATATCCATAATGTTTCCTGTATTTTAAAAGCAGCCACACTGCCATGACCGCAGAAAGAATCTCCGACACAGGCAGCGCCCACCATACTCCGTCAATGCCCCATAGCATAGGCAGCAGTATAAGTGCTCCCGCCTGCAAGGCAAAAGTTCTCATAAAAGAAATCAGCGCAGAAATTTTGCCGTTGTTAAGTGCTGTGAAAAATCCCGAAGCCAGAATATTGATTCCGCTGAAGAATATGCTCACTGCCAGAATTGCAAATCCGCTTATCATCAGCTCCGCCAGCACCTCATCTTTTGACGCAAAAATCATGGTAAGCGGCCGGTTGAAGATTTCTGCTGCTGCTACCATGGCTCCCGAAAAAATCAGAGTAAATTTCAGCGCAAAACTGAAAATTTTCTTTATGTTATCACGGTTGCCCGCACCATAGTTGTAACTTACAAGTGGTCCCAGACCGGATGTGAACCCGATAAAAACCGCAACAAATATAAACTGCAGGTAAAGAATCGCACTGATTGCCGCTACCCCCTTTTCACCCACCAGATTCATCATCTGAATGTTGAATAAAGCAGTTGTAATTGCACTTGCCAGGTTTACCACCATTTCTGAAGAACCATTGCCCATAGCCTTGAGTATATCATATGTTACCCATACAGGCCTGGCAAATCTAAGCAGGTTTTTTCCCGAAAAAAATACTGTAAGCGGCACCAGCCCGCCAATGCATATTCCTATGGAGGACGCAAGAGCCGCACCGGTAAGTCCCATGTCCCACACACCTACAAAAAGCAGGTCAAGGACCACATTAAGTACGCCGCTGACTACCGACAGACACAGGCCCATTCTAGGGCGGTCCGCAGTTACCAGGAAGCTCTGGAACAGCACCTGCATAACCCACACAGGGCTGACTGCCACCATAATGTTTCCGTATTCCACGCAGTACGGCAGCAGGGCCTCATCAGATCCCATGAGCATATAAATCTGCTCATCCACAAGGAAAAATGCCGCTGTCAGAACAGCTACCAGTCCCACATTCAGAAGCACAGTCAATGTAAGAAAGCTCCGCGCCTCATCAACCTTGCCTTCACCCAGTTTCTTGCCGATAAGGGCATTGGCTCCCATACCGAACATAAAAGCAAGGGCCATTGTTATATTCAGTACCGGATACACTATGTTAATTGCCGAAAGCCCTACACTTCCCACAAAATTCGACACCACGATACCATCCACAATAGAATACATGGATATGAAAACCATTCTTATCATGGTCGGCACTGCAAAGCCCAACATATTTCCGGCCGTCACAGGTTTGTTATATATAAGATTCTCGTTCAAAGATTTCCCTCCATTTAAATCTTTTTATATTATACCTGCTGTTCTTCAACTGTGCAAGTTGTGTTATATATTTCCTGCTCCCTGCATATATTGTTTTTAACAAGCAGGTAAGGAGTGTGTCTTGCAATGAAAGACTATATAGAAGAAAGAGTTCTGGAGCTGGCTCATTATATAATCAGCACTAACTCCACAGTCAGAGCCGCCGCCAGGAAATTCCGCGTCAGTAAATCAACTGTACATAAAGATGTGACGGAGAGGCTCCTTGAAATCAACCCGGGCCTGGCCGCAGAAGTAAAAGATGTTCTGGAAAACAACAAAGCCGAGCGCCATCTCAGAGGCGGCATGGCTACCAAAGAAAAATATCAGCACGCAAAAGAAAAATAACGGCCCGGCGGGTCGTTTTTTTACTTGGCAAAAACATATCATTGGCATATAATGTATTTGTAGCAGTCTGGCCTGTATGCCGGCCGGACATGGAACAGATTACAATCCTTAAGGAGGAAAGATAAATGATTTATTTCAGAAGTGATTACAGTTTAGGTGCTCATCCTAAGATTATGCAGGCTCTGATGGATACAAACATGGAGCATACTGACGGCTACTGTCTGGACGCTTTCAGCGACGACTGTACCGAAATGATCCGTCAGTGGGTAGGCAAACCTGATGCAGACATTCACTATTTTGTGGGCGGAACACCTTGTAATACCACTACAATTTCTGCAGGCCTCAGACCTTATGAAGGAGTTATCACTCCTGCAACAGGCCATATTTATGTTCACGAAACAGGCTCCATCGAGCTCAACGGACACCGCCAGTTTGCAATGGCAACTCCTGACGGCAAACTCCGTCCTGAAGACATTGAAAAAGCTCTTCTTCACCACGAAGACGAACATACAGTAATCCCTAAAATGGTTTACATCACTCACCCGACAGAAAACGGCGGCGTATATACAAAGGCTGAAATGACTGCCCTTTCCGAATGCTGCAGAAGGCACGGCCTGACTTTCTATGTGGACGGCGCACGTCTTGGTACAGCACTCACATGGCCAACCAACGACCTGGAAATCACAGAAATTGCAGACTTAGTTGATGCTTTCTACATCGGTGGTACTAAAATCGGTGCTCTTTTCGGCGAAGCTCTCGTAGTTGTTCACCCTGAAAAGTTTGACGACCACTTCCGCTACATGATCAAGCGCCAGTGCGCACTCCTGGCAAAGGGCCGCCTGATTCCAGTCCAGCTCAAAGCCCTCTTCGAAGGCGGCAAGGACTCCATATATTATGAAATGTCCCGTCACGAAAACGAACTTGCAATCAGACTTGCCAAGGGCGTAATAGAAAAAGGCTACGAACTCTGGCTTCCGCACCAGACCAACCAGGTATTCGTAATCGTAGACAACGAGAAAATCGCCCAGCTTGAAGAAAACTTCTTCTTCTACACCTGGTGTCCTTACGACGAAACCCGCTCTGTAATCAGACTTGTAACCAACTGGAACTCCAAAGAAGAAGAAATCGACGCTATTTTAGCAGCACTGTAAGCTTATAAACAGACACAAAAAACCGGTCCTGACGACCGGTTTTTTTAATTCTTTTTTATTCTCCCAGATTTCTGCCGGTATTCTTGTACTTTTTAAGCACACTGTCGGCAATCATGTTCTGGCCCAGCTGTTCTGCGCGTACTCGCTGTTCGTAAGGAGTCAGGTTGTTTACATCTTTTATGTGTCTGCGCACAGGTTTCGGTACTACCGCCATGTAAATCAGCGGTGACACAAGCAGGCAGTCAATCAGCACCCAGGCAACAAACAGCACAGCCATCACACCTGTGGAGATAGTCTCTGTTGTTGCAAGTCCTATAATGGCAACCACGCCCAGTACGAATATCATGCTGGTAAGGTAAAGTCTCTCAACCTTATTTATTGCCTTGCTGAGGGCCTCATCAAACCACTGAGTTTTCAGTTTCTTCACTATATATTTTGCCCATCTGAACTGGACATTGGCCAGATAAATGCAGCATTTGAAATCATCAAAAGTTGCAGGCTGCGCCGGGATTTCTTCAGGCCCCAGTTCACTGGCTGCATCTCCGTAAAAAATCTGTGCACGGATTACAATGCCTTCTCCCATTACAGAATATTCCACCTTTTCACCGGCTTCAGATTCGAGCACCAGAAGCTGTCCCGGATTAATCATGTGGCTTTCTCCGCAGCAGTTTACCACCGCATAACCCTCTTTGCAATAAAGCGCATGTGTGGCAAGAGGTTTTTCAGTTTCGAATGAGGAAGCAAACTCTGTTTTTGCGGCCACAGGATAAATCAGGTCCAGATAACCTTCGCTTCCTTTGCGGACCATCAGGTTGTAATCTGTGATTCTGCCGAAGCTTTTGGTTTTCCATCCTCCGTCAAAACGGTCCTGCTCCAGCTCTTTCAGGCGGGCAACCCTTTCCCCTTCATAGCTGAGAACAACTTCACCCTCAAGAACCATGATTACTCTGTCATAGTCAGGTAGTTTTGAAAAGTCGGACTCTTCCTGCTCAATTGTTGCAGAACTCAGTCTCCACAAAAAGTTTCTTTCCAGATAATCTGAACTATGTGGATAAATTGCCAGCTGAGTGGTTTTACCGCCGGTCCAGTTGCTTACTTTATAATTTTCTTCCTTAAAAAGATATTGTTTCATACGTATATCCCCTGATTTTTGTTTTATAATTATTTCATACAGTATACCATATCAAAGGCTCCGTAAGCAAGTCTGATGGTAAAATACCCCAAAAGGTAAAAAACTTGTAATTTCCTGCCGGATAATATATAATAAATTTATCTATGCAAATGGATAATCAGCTTTAAACACATATATAAACAACTCATTAACCCAAAGGAGGGCGACAAATGTATAGAGCAGACGGCTACCGCGTCCGCGGAAATGACGCCATGTACGAATTGGTCCCTTATATCATGCCGTATCGTTACGATGCATCAAATACAGTAACTGTAGATATTGACCTGGCACCAATACAGGATTACATAAGAAAATGCCGCAAAAAAGGTATTCAGATGAGTCACATGAGCATCATCATTGCAGGGGCACTGAGACTTGTTTCACAGAACCCTTATCTGAACCGTTTCGTTATGAACCGTAAAATTTACTCAAGAAACCATTTCTGCGTTTCTTTCGTTACACTGCAGCCTGGCAAAACCAGTGACACTGTAACCAAATTATATTTCAATCTGGACGACGATATCTTTACTGTTAACCAGAAAGTGCAGGAGGCAATCGAAAAGACTCAGATTCCTACATCACAGAATGCACTGGACAAACTCATGTCCCGTCTTCTGGCAATTCCGTTCCTTGTAGGAGGTGCTGTAGGCATTCTGAAATTTATCGACAAGTATTTTACACTTCCATTTTCAATTATCAATGCCAGCCCGTTCCATACAAGCCTTTTTGTTACCAATCTGGCTTCAATCAGAACCAACACAATTCATCATCATCTGTATGAATTCGGTACTACGGGCATCTTCATTTCCATGGGTCAGCCTATGAAGAAAACTTACCTCAACGGTGAAAACGTGGAAGAGCGCAAAATCATGGAACTTGGTATCGTTACCGACGAACGTATTGCCAATGGCCACTATTACGGCCGCTGTTTCAGAGAGCTTAACAGACTTTACAAGAATCCTGAAATTCTGGAAACCAAGCCGGAAACAGTGGTAAAAGACCCTCATGTAAAGAAGAAAAACCCTAAATTTATAGTAAAATAATCAGACGAGGTGCTACTATGGACAGAAAACAACAGGCAGTAGAATTACATAAAAATAAATTTAACTGTGCCCAGTCACTTACATGTGCTTTCTGCAATGTAATGGGTGCAGACCCTATTCAGGCTTTCAAACAGGCTGAGGCCTTAGGCGGCGGTATGGGAACTCTTGGAACATGCGGCGTACTCACAGGCATGGCTCTGGTAGTAGGTATGAAAATCAGTGATGGTAATCTCGATAATCCTCAGACAAAAAAAGAATGTTACAGAATGATGCGTATTCTTACAGAAGAATTTACTGCAAAGTTCGGTTCCACAATCTGTGCGGAGCTCAAAAGCGGAGAAAAACGCGTAAGCTGCGACGAACTTATCGCATACGGAGCAGAACTTCTTGACCACCATCTGCTTGGTCTGTAATACGCTTATTGTATTTTTTGTATTTGACTTTTTACGCAGTTGCGTTAAAATAATTATACATATATTTATGTTTATTTTCCGGAGTTAAAATTCTCAACCGGATATCTGAAAGGAGAAATATATAATGAGAGCAGCAATTTTAGGATGCGGTGCTTTAGGCACAATTTTAGGAGCTAAGGCTAGCCTTGCAGGACATGACTGCACTATGATCGACGCTAACAAAGAACATGTTGATGCATTAAACAAATATGGTGCAACAATTACAGGTCAGCTCGACCATAAAAATGTTCCGGTTAAGGCTATTACACCAGATCAGATGGAAGGCAAGTACGACTTAGTATTCCTTCTCACAAAGCAGACAGCAAACAAGGTAGCTGTTCCTAACCTTCTTAACTATCTTCACGAAAAGAGTATCGTTTGTACACTTCAGAACGGTGTTCCTGAAGAATCCGTAGACGAAATGGTTGGCGGAAACCGTACAATGGGCGGCTGCATCATGTGGGGCGGCGAACAGTGGGAACCAGGTAAAGTAGTATGTACTACAGCTGGTGAACTGATGACAATCGATATCGGCTCCATCAGCGGCGAAATCACTGAAGATGTACGTAAAGTTGAAGAATGGCTCCAGTGCCAGGGCAAGGTTACAGTTTCCGAAAACCTTATGGGCGTAAGATGGATGAAGCTTTGGGTTAATGCTGGTATGTCCGGTATGTCCGCATCTCTTAACTGCACATACGGTGATATCTGCCAGAACGACGAAGCAGTTCGCTGCGCAGCTCATATCGCTGACGAAGTAGTACGCGTTTCCAGAGCCAAGGGTATCAAGATGGAAGGCGTTATCAAGGGATACAATGCTGATGACCTTACATTCGACACTAAGGAAGGTCTTGAACATACAATCGCTTGCATCCGTAAAGTACATATGCTTCAGCCTGCACAGACTGCATCCATGCTTCAGGATATGAAGAAGGGTCGTCCTTGCGAAATCGACTTCATCGATGGCGAAGTTACTAAGAACGGTGCTAAGTACGGAGTTCCTACACCTTACGCTGATACAGTAGTAAGAATCGTTAAGGAATTCGAAGCGGGCAAGAGACCTATGCCAACAATGGATAACCTTAAAGAATTCCCACAGGAAACTTTATAATTCAAACAATCAGGCTTTATGCCATAAAAAAAGAGCTCTCCCTATGGAAAGCTCTTTTTTATTTCTTTATCCCTGTTTTTAGTCCCTGCTCTTGTAATAAAGCATGCAGTGGCAGTAACCCTCAAAATCCGGATCTGCAATCTGCTCTCTGAATTCTTTGCAGATGCACTTATTGTCTTCTGTCCGCTGCAGCCTGCACGGGCAGTACCCGCCTTTTGCAGCCAGTCCGGACCTGATGTCAGCCACCAGTTCTTTATCTTCGTTCAATCTTACAGCCATTCTATTCTCCTTTTTTTAAGGCCTTTATAAAGCAGCCAGCCCAGCACTCCGCAGGATATGACTTCGCCTATGCCCACAGTAACCAGCAGATAAAGATATCCTTCTTCAAGACCGTAAACCTTCTGCAGCACCAGAGGTACAATCAGCGCATTGCTCAGAATCGGGAAAACCGGCCCCAGCACAGGTTTTTTGCGGCCGATGAAGTAAGTCCCCAAAGCCCCTGCAAAAGTAGCTGCAGAGCCAAAAATAATGTCCCAAAGGGCGCATCCCGTAAGCATATTGGCAAGTACACAGCCGATGGTCAGTCCGGGCACCGCTGCCCATGTAAACAGAGGCATAATGGTCAGTACCTCCGACAGACGGATCTGAATTGCACCGCTGGCAAGACCTGCCGCATTTGCAATAAACGTAAGCACCACGTAAAGAGCCGCAATCAGCGCAGCCCAGGTCAGGTTCAGAGTTTTTGTTTTCATTTTTTCTCCTTAGTTTTGTTTTAAGTGAGGATGGTTCCGAACTCACTGATTTTTTTTTTACAGATCAATGCCTTCAGCCGCAAGCTTACTGCCGAGGAATCTTCTCCTGTATTTAAGAACAGCATAATCGCTGATTCTGTTCACATAAACCGGGTCAAAAATCCCGCCCGCAACACCGATAATCATTTGGCCCTGCAGGAATTTGGTATATATCATTTCTTTGGAAAGAGCTTCAGAAGTCACTTTCATCTGCTCTTCTTTTTCTACTGTCCAGCCGCCGATTTCGTCTCCGTGCCATGCAATATAGTCGATGATATCATTGAACTCCTGATTTTTGCGGAGGAATTCTTCTTCATCACACATTGCAGCCTCGATGAGTTTAAGAATAAAAATTTTTTCTTCGTCCTTTTCGTAATCATAACCGTAGCTGAGAGCGATTTCGTAAACACTTTTGAGCACCATGGCGATGAACAGCGGAATGTCAGGAATACCTGCCCCCACAAGTCCCAGGCCCACACCTTCCACACTGGAAATAAGCAGGTTTGTGGCCTTGGCCGACTTCGCATGTCTGGTAAATGACTTGGCAGACTTGCGATTGCCCATAAGTTCATGGGTAAAAGTATTAACCTTAAAGTCTGCTTCTTTTTTATTTTTATCATAGGTCTTTTCGATAACCCCTGTTCCCTTTTCAAAAATTAACTGGAAACCCTTGAAAAAGGCCGCATTAAGAGTGCCGCTAAGTTTAGCCGGAATAAAGCGGTCCAGTTTCTGTATCAGTACAAATGTAGGTCCGTCCTGACGCTTGGCAGTGAATTTTGCTTCGCGTTTTGCAAGATCTTCCCACTCTTTTTCCCAAGGTGATTTTTTCCTGAATGTAGACATAACTAATCCCCCTTAACTTTAATAGTATACCATGACATTGCGAAAAAAACAATATCGTGGTAATATGATAAAAAACATCCAATGAAAGGGACAACAGATGAAAGTAATTGACCTTACACACATTATGTGCAACAATATGCCCGTTTACCCCGGCACAAAGTCACCGGAATTCACAACAGCCTATTCCTGGGAAACTGACGGATTCAAGGAAACGCTTATTAACATGACCACCCACACAGGTACTCACATGGACCCGCCGGCACACTTATATGCCCACAGAACTACTCTCGATCAGTTTCCTGCTGACCAGTTCATAGGCAAAGCCCTCGTAATTGACTGCCGCGACCTCCCTGAAGGTGGTGTCATTACCATGGACCACCTCAGCCGGTATGGCAAACTTACCGATGAGGCAGACTTCCTGCTCTTCAACCTTGGCTGGGACAAATACTGGGGTACTCCGCAGTATTTCGGCGACTATGCATGTGTTGATGACGAGGTCCTTGATTATATCATAAACGGTAATTACAAAGGTATCGGCTTCGACGTTATCGGCCTTGATCCGATTGCTGATATAAACCTTACCCGTCACAAAAAGCTGTTCCTTAATACTGATATCATCAATATTGAAAATCTCAGAAATCTTGACCAGTGCGGAGAAGGCCTGTTCTGGTTCAGCTGCTTCCCGCTGAATCTGGAAAACTGCGATGGTTCTCCGATCCGCGCCGTGGCATGGTCTGAATAAACGATCTCACAAAAACAACACCTCACTAATATTATAAATACAGTGAGGTGTATTTTTTATGAGCAATTTAGTTCTCATGGCTCTTGCCGCAACCCTTGGCACATGGTTTGTAACTGCTCTGGGCGCTGCAACTGTCGTATTCTTCAAATCTCCCAACCCCCGGCTTCTGAATCTCATGCTTGGATTTGCGGCGGGCGTCATGGTGGCGGCCAGTTTCTGGTCGCTCCTCCAGCCGGCCATTGAAAGGGCTGAGGCGGCTGGAGGTACGCCCGCCTACATCACGGCAACCGGAGGTTTCCTGACTGGTGCACTTTTTATGTGGGCATCTGATAAAATCGTAAGCCGGGCACGGGCCCGTACTGACATGCTTCCCGGATCCTCTCAGCAGAAGCTGAACCGCGTTATAATGCTGATTCTTTCCATCACACTCCACAATATCCCTGAAGGCCTGGCCGTAGGCGTAGCCTTTGGTGTTCTGCAAGGCAGTGATTATACGGCTGATGCTCTTATGGGGGCCGTAACAATGGCCATAGGAATCGGCCTGCAGAACTTTCCGGAAGGTGCTGCCGTGTCAATCCCTCTGCGGCGTGAAGGGTTTTCAAGACGCAGAAGTTTCTTCATGGGGCAGTTGTCAGGAATGGTGGAACCGGTCAGCGGAGTCCTCGGTGCTCTGCTTGTGACTCATGTGACAACAATTCTGCCCTTTGCCCTTTCATTTGCGGCAGGTGCAATGGTATTGGTCGCTGTCCACGAACTTATACCTGAATGTCAGAGGAACCAGGAAAGTCAGCCCTACTCAGCCACCATGGGTATTGTCACAGGTTTTGCTGTAATGATGCTGCTGGATGTAATGCTGGGTTGACTCCGCTAAAAGAAACCGGTCTGCCTCATATGATGCAAACCGGTTTCTTTTGGTATGTATTATGATTATGATTGTTGTACAATTTTAAATCCTGCTTCTGTAAGCTGGGTTTTGATTTCCTCAATCTGTGCAAAGTCTCTTGTTTCCATGCCGACCTTCAGATAGCAGCTTGCAACCGCCATGTTGGCATCAGCTCTTTCATGAAGCACGCTTACTACATTGCCGCCACAGTTGGAAATAACCGTACTTACTCCCACCAGCTGTCCCGGCTTATCTTCCAGTTCAATAGTCAGCGTTGTGTTTCTTCCGGTTGTCACCAATCCTCTTGTGATTACTCTGGAAAGGATATTCACATCAATATTGCCTCCGGAAACAAGGCAGACAACTTTCTTTCCTTCAATAGGAAGTTTGTTGAAAAGTGCAGCGGCCACACTGACAGCGCCTGCACCTTCAGCAACTACTTTCTGCTTTTCCATGAGGGTGAGAATGGCTGTTGCAATTTCATCTTCACTTACTGTAACCACTTCGTCCACATATTTGCTGATAATATCAAATGTCAGGTCTCCCGGACGCTTTACCGCAATACCGTCGGCAAATGTTGCAACACTCTTGAGGGCAGTAATTTCACCTGCCTTGACGCTTTCAAACATTGAAGGCGCTTTTGCTGCCTGAACACCATAAACCTTTACATTAGGATTGAGCTGTTTTACTGCACATGCCACCCCACTGATAAGGCCGCCGCCGCCGATAGGAACTATAATCGCATCCACATCAGGCAGCTGGCCAAGGATTTCAAGGCCTATTGTCCCCTGACCTGCAATTACTTCCTCATCATCAAACGGATGAATAAAAGTTGCCCCTGTCTCATCACGGAGTCTGCATGCTTCCGCATAAGCATCGTCATATGCACCTGGCACCAGTTTTACTTCCGCACCAAGGGCCTTGGTTGCTTCAACCTTGCTGATTGGTGCACCGTCAGGCATGCATACCACGCTCTTAATACCCATCTTGGTTGCTGCAAGAGCCACGCCCTGTGCATGATTTCCCGCACTGCAGGCTATGATGCCTGCTTCCTTCTGCGACTCTGTCAGCTGGTGAATTTTGTAATACGCTCCTCTGAGTTTGAAACTTCCTGTCACCTGCAGGTTTTCTGTCTTCAGGTAAATACTGGACGGGCCGGAAAGTTTGTCTGCATAAATCAGGTCTGTTTTTCTTGCTGCTTCTTTAAGCACAAAAGCCGCCTGATAAATTTTATCTAATTTTACCATAAATTACTCCTTTCAGAATTGGTCCGGCCTGCTATTCTTCCAGACCTGCAAGATAGTTGATAAACTGCTGTGCTGTTCTGCCTGAAACGCCGCCGTGGCGGAGTTCCCAGGTGTTGGCTGCCAGCAGCAGCTTGTCTCTTTCCATTGTGATTCCTGCACGCTGTGCCAGGCTTTCCACAATTTCATGGTACTGCTGGCGGTTCGGATTATTGAAATTAATCAGCACGCCGAATCTTGCAGAAAGAGAAAGCTTTTCTTCCATTGTATCTGAACGGTGTACATCACCGTTGTATTCCATATCGTTCTTATCTTTCCAGTTTTCCTTGATGAGATGGCGTCTGTTGGAAGTTGCGTAGATCAGGATATTATCCGGTCTTGATTCTACTCCCCCTTCAATAACTGCCTTGAGGAATTTATATTCTACTTCATGTTCCTCAAAGGAAAGGTCATCAATGAAAATGATAAAGTAATAGTTTCTGTCTTTTATCTGAGCGATCACGTCAGAAAGGTCCTGGAACTGATGCTTATAAATTTCAATCATTCTCAGGCCTTTGGCATAGTACTCGTTGAGTACCGCTCTCACGCTGGTGGACTTGCCTGTGCCCGCATCACCATACAGCAGAGCGTTGTTGGCAACCTTTCCGTCTGTAAAAGCCTTGGTATTGTCTATAAGTTGTTTTTTCTGGTATTCGTAACCAACCAGGTCATCCAGTCTGATGGAGTCTGCGTTGTTTACAGGAATGAATTCCAGCCTGCCGCCTTCTCTCTTTATTCTGAAAGCTCTGTTGATTCCGAAAAGTCCCACACCATAATTCTTGTAGTGTTCTGTCACCAGTCTGAAGATTTCCTCTTCGCCTGCCGCCTTTTCAATTTCCAGGCTGAGGGCCTGCACTTTCTGGCTTACATGTTTGTTGTATACCCTTTCACGTTTGGCAACTGCCTTATAGTTGGAAATGGTAGTGAAACAGTCAATTCCCAGTTCCTCCTCAATCGGCCCGAAATCAAAGTCAAAAAGGTTTTTGAAGATTCTGAAATCCTGCTTTGCGAACCGGTTTACGCTGCCGTCTTCGCTGGCTCCAACTCTTTCACATGTGAGAGAAAAAGAGTTCTCATTGGAAATCAGCAGGAAAGTCAGGTAATTGTGCCACAGATTTGTATCAAAACCATAGACTGTGGAAATGTCCAGAATCCTTTTTATTTCTTTGAATATTCGTCCTGTAAGCTCTGCCTTGTCAGCATTGCCGGTTTCCCGGTCGCGGAATATGGCAGCCAGATTTTCCAGAATGCTGTCCTCTCCGAGATTGCTGTAAAGCAAAAGTTTCGATACTTCTCTGTACATAAATCCTCCTGATTTATAAGTGTCATTATACAAGGTGCAGCCACCTTACGGCAGCCGCACCATTTAAAAGATTATTCTTTTTACTATTCCACTTCAACTCTCCAGCCGAACTTGTCCTCAAGTTTGCCGAGCTGGATGCCTGTTACTGTGTCATACAGTTTCTGGCTGATTTCACCGATATTACCGTCGCCGATAGTCATTACATCGTCTTTGTATCTCAGCTTGCCTACAGGTGAAATTACTGCTGCAGTACCGGAACCGAATACTTCTTCCAGCTTGCCGCTCTTCTGAGCTTCGATAAGTTCATCAACGCTGATTTTTCTTTCTTCAACAGGGAGGCCCCAGTCTCTTGCGATTGTAAGAACGGAGTCTCTTGTGATGCCAGGAAGGATGCTGCCGTTAAGTTCAGGAGTAACGATTTTTCCGTCGATCTTGAAGAAAATGTTCATTGCGCCAACTTCTTCGATGTACTTTCTTTCAACGCCGTCAAGCCAGAGAACCTGTGAATAACCGCCGTCATGAGCCTTAACCTGTGCCGCAAGAGAAGCTGCGTAGTTACCGCCTGTCTTTGCGTAGCCCATGCCGCCCTTAACTGCTCTTACATAGTCGTCCTCAATCCAGATACCTACAGGCTTGAGACCTTCTGCGTAATAAGCGCCGCTTGGTGAAAGGATAATCATGAACAGGAATGTGTCAGAAACGTCAACGCCAAGGAAAGGTTCTGTAGCGATGATGAAAGGTCTGATATAAAGAGATGTACCAGGTTCTGTAGGAATCCAGTCTTCATCAACTTTTACAACTGCCTTTACAGCCTGCACGAAATCTTCCACAGGGATCTGAGGGATGCAGAGTCTGTCGTTGGTGCTGTTTGTTCTCTTACCATTCATGTCAGGTCTGAAAAGATAGCTCTTGCCGTCTTCGCCTTTATATGCTTTCAGGCCTTCAAACATTTCCTGACCATAGTGGAATACCATGCAGGCAGGAGAAAGAGTCAGATCCTGATAAGGAACGATTCTTGGATCATGCCAGCCGATGCCCTTTGTATAATTCATGATAAACATGTGGTCTGTGAAAACTTTTCCGAATCCAAGAGGGCCTTCTGGTTTTGCCTTTGGATTAGTTGTTTTTGTGATTTTGATATCAAGCATTTTAATTCGCCTCCTGCTTTAATATTATGCTTTATATATTATACACCTGGTTTGCTGTAATCACAATATTATAATCTTCCGATAATTTTTTCTGTCATTTCGTCACAGGTAAGCGGCGTAACATCACTGTTTCCGACGATGTCAGCAGTTCTGTAACCATCTTCAAGAACCTGGTTAACTGCATTTTCGATGCAGTCTGCCTCTTCAGCAAGGTCAAAGGAGTATCTGAGCATCATTGCTGTTGACAGAATTGTTGCCATAGGGTTTGCCTTGCCTGTTCCTGCAATGTCAGGTGCGGAGCCATGAATCGGCTCATACATGCCGCACTTGCTGTCTCCCAGGGATGCTGACGGAAGCAGGCCGATGGAACCTGTAATCTGAGAAGCTTCGTCAGAAAGAATATCTCCGAACATGTTGGAAGTAACTGCAACGTCAAATCTGGAAGGTTCTCTTACCAGCTGCATTGCTGCGTTGTCCACGTACATGTGTGCAAGTTCTACGTCAGGGTATTCTGCGGCAACTCTTTCAACTACTTCTCTCCAGAGTCTGGATGTTTCAAGAACGTTTGCCTTGTCAATGCTTACAACGTTTTTTCTTCTCTTGCGGGCAGTCTCAAAAGCAACTCTTGCAATTCTTTCAACTTCCATTTCGCTGTAAGCCTCAGTATCAAAGGCTTCCGGACCGTATTTACCGTCTCTTCTGCCTCTTTCACCGAAGTAGATGCCCCCTGTAAGTTCTCTTACGATTACCAGATCAAAACCTTTTTCAACGATGTCAGGTCTCAGGGTGCAGGCTTCCATGAGTGCCGGATAAATCTTTGCCGGTCTCAGGTTGGTATAAAGACCGAGAGCTGCGCGGAGTCCCAGCAGAGCCTTTTCAGGTCTGAGATGATTAGGCACAGAGTCCCACTTAGGTCCGCCCACTGCGCCAAGAAGCACGCTGTCGCTCGCCTTGCAGCCTGCTACTGTTTCTTCAGGAAGAGGCACGCCGCATGCATCGATGGCGCAGCCTCCTGCCAGATATTCTGTAAAAATAAAAGTGTGTCCATATTTCTGTGCAACCACTTCCAGTACCTTAATTGCACTGGAAACGATTTCAGGCCCGATGCCGTCACCTTTTACAACTGCAATATTATATGTACCCATTACTGTTCCCCCTTTGCATCCTGTCTTGCCTTAAGATACTTGAGCAGGCCGCCTTTACCGATTATATTGTTGATAAACTGAGGGAAAGCAGCTGCCTGGAAAGTCTGGCCGGTAGTTTCGTCAGTTATGATTCCTGTATCATAGTCTACGGAAACCTGATCGCCGTCCTTGATATTTGCCGCTGCTTCAGGGCATTCCAGAATAGGGAATCCGATATTGATAGCGTTACGGTAAAAAATTCTCGCAAAGCTTGCAGCAATCACACATTCAATGCCGCTAGCCTGAATTGCGATAGGTGCATGTTCTCTTGAAGAACCGCAGCCGAAGTTTGCACCGCCAACCATGATGTCGCCTTTCTGAACTTTCTTTACGAACTCTGCATCGATGTCTTCCATGCAGTGCTGAGCCAGTTCTTCCGGTGATGGTGCGTTGAGGTATCTTGCAGGGATGATAACGTCTGTATCAACATTATCGCCGAATTTAAAAACTTTTCCTGTTACCATTTCAATACCTCCTTATAAATCTGCCGGTGAAGCCACGCTGCCTGCAACTGCTGATGCAGCTGCAACTGCAGGGCTTGCCAGGATTACTTCACTCTTTACGTGGCCCATTCTGCCCACAAAGTTTCTGTTGGTAGTTGCCACCGCTCTTTCGCCTTCGCACATGATACCCATGTGACCGCCCAGGCAAGGTCCGCATGTAGGTGTGGAAACTGCACAGCCGGATTCGATGAAAATTTCTGCCAGGCCTTCCTTGATGCACTGCAGGTAAACGTCCTGAGTTGCAGGAATTACGATGCACTTGACGTGATCTGCAACCTTGCGTCCTCTGAGGATTTCTGCAGCGATTCTCATGTCCTGAATACGTCCGTTTGTGCAGGAACCTATTACTACCTGATCGATATGCAGTCCCTTCACTTCGTCAACAGTCTTGGTGTTGGAAGGAAGGTGCGGCATGGAAACTGTAGGTTTGAGTGTATTTAAATCAATTGTAACTGTTTCGTCATATTCTGCATCAGGGTCAGCTTCAAAAACCTTAACTGGTCTTGTAAATCTGCCTTCAACATATTCCATAGTAGCCTCATCTACAGGGAAAATACCGTTCTTTGCGCCTGCTTCGATGGCCATGTTTGCGATAGTGAATCTGTCATCCATTGTCAGAGCTTTTACACCTTCACCTGTGAACTCCAGAGATCTGTAAAGAGCACCGTCAACGCCGATGAGACCGATAAGGTGGAGAATTACGTCCTTGCCGCTTACATGTGGCTGAAGGCTGCCTGTCAGCTCAACCTTAATTGCAGACGGAACCTTGAACCAGTTTTCGCCCATTGCCATGCCGGCTGCCATATCTGTGGAACCAACCCCTGTGGAAAATGCTCCCAGGGCACCGTATGTACATGTGTGGGAGTCCGCTCCGATGATGCAGTCCCCAGGTCCTACGATACCTTTTTCAGGAAGAAGTGCATGCTCAATACCGACTGTACCTACATCATAAAGATGCTTGATATTGAATCTCTTTGCAAATTCCTTGGCTGTAGCACAAAGCTGTGCGCTCTTGATATCTTTGCAAGGTGTGTAATGGTCAAGAACCAGAGCAATTTTTTCATTATCAAAAACTTCTGTAAATCCTGCTTCATCGAAGACCCCGATTGCCACCGGCGCTGTAATATCGTTGCCTAAAACGATGTCCAGCTTGGCTTCAATCAGATCTCCTGCCTTTACGGAAGGAAGGCCTGCGTGGTCAGCAAGGATTTTCTGTGTCATTGTCATCCCCATAAAATTCACCTCCGGCTCTACGCTTCTTTTTTAAATTTGCCTGCATCTTTGTGCATCTTGTTGATCGCCCTGATGTAAGCTGTGATTGATGCTTCAATAATGTCGGTGGAAAGACCTTTGCCGACATAAGTTCTGTTGTCAGCAGTCATCTTGATGCTCACATCACCGAGGGTATCTTTACCTTCAGATGTGGAGTTGATTGTATAAAGGTCAAAAGTATGTTCTATAGGCTGTGCAATAATGTCGATTGCCTTGAAAGCCGCGTCTACAGGACCATCTCCAAGAGAAACCGCCTCGAATTTCTGGCCGTCTTTTATCAGGCACACTGTACTTGTTGAAGTAGTGAAATTACTTGTATGCACAGCGAACCAGTCAAGTTTGTAGCCATCTTCATCATCATTGTCGTCTGCTGCAGTATTGTGCATAACGATGGCCTCGATATCCGCATCGTTAAGAGTCTTTTTCTTGTCACAGAGAACCTTGAACTCTTCAAAACACTTGAGCAGTTCAGTTTCTGAAAGTTCGTATCCCAGATCATTGACTCTTTCTTCGAAAGCATGCTTTCCGGAATGTTTTCCTAAAACCAGGTTATTTGATGTGATACCTACTGCTTCAGGCGTAAGGATTTCGTAAGTCTGTTTGTGAGCCATTACGCCGTGCTGATGAATACCGGATTCATGAGCAAAGGCGTTCTTTCCGACGATTGGTTTGTTGATCGGAGGGTTCTGGCCGATGATGTTATAAACTGTTTTGCTGGCTCTGTAAATTTTAGTAGTGTCAATTCTTGTTTCAACATCAGAGAAAATGTCAGGTCTTGTGTGCATTGCCATGATAACCTCTTCAAGAGAAGTATTGCCGGCTCTTTCGCCAAGACCGTTGATTGTACATTCAATCTGAGTTGCGCCGCCCAGAACACCTGCAAGGGAATTGGACACGGCCATACCAAGGTCGTTGTGACAGTGTACGGAAAAATCAACCTGATCAGCGTTTTCCACGTTTTTAACCATGTGCTCAATGAGTGCTCTCATTTCCTGCGGAGTAGTGTATCCTACAGTATCAGGAAGGTTAATGGTTCTTGCACCGTTCTTTACTGCCACATTTACAACCTGTGTGAGGAAATCAATGTCAGATCTTGTGGCATCCTCTGCAGAAAACTCAATGTTTAAACAGTATCTCGCTGCGTATTTTACCATTGCTGCAGTTCTTTCCAGAACTTCTGCCGGTGTCATTTTCAGTTTGTACTCCATGTGCAGCGGTGAAGTAGCAATGAAAAGGTGAATTCTTGGATCCGCCGCTACTTTTACTGCTTCCCAGGCTGTGTCAATGTCCTTTTCGGAAGCTCTTGCCAGAGATGCCACGGAACAATCCTTTACAGTCTTGGCAATTGTATTGACAGACTCAAAGTCTCCCGGTGAAGAAATCGCAAAGCCCGCTTCAATAACGTCAACTCTCAGTTCTTCCAGACGTTTTGCCACCTCGATTTTTTCTTTAAGGTTCATGCTGCAGCCCGGTGACTGCTCGCCGTCTCTTAACGTTGTATCAAAAATTTTAATCTGTCGCATGTTGATTTACCTCCTGTCAGGGCTTTTATCCAAGGATTGCGCCCTTGTCTGCTGATGATACCATTTTAGCGTATCTTGCCAGGTAACCTGTCTTCACCTTAGGTTCAGGGCATACCCAGGCATTACGTCTTGCCTCAAGTTCTTCATCAGATACCTGCAGCTGAATACTGCAGTTTTTAATATCAATGGAAATAATGTCGCCTTCATTTACCAGCGCAATATTGCCGCCGGATGCTGCTTCAGGGCTTACATGACCGATGGAAGCTCCTCTTGTAGCCCCGGAGAATCTTCCGTCTGTGATGAGTGCGACGCTTTCTCCAAGGCCCATACCGCAGATTGCAGATGTAGGGTTGAGCATTTCTCTCATGCCAGGGCCGCCCTTAGGCCCTTCATATCTTATTACAACCACATCACCTGCCACGATTTTGCCGTCATAAATTGCTGCAATTGCATCGTCTTCTGAATCAAATACTCTTGCAGGGCCTTCGTGAACCATCATTTCAGGTGCTACTGCAGACTGCTTAACTACGCAGCCATCAGGAGCCAGATTACCCTTGAGGACAGCAATACCGCCGTTTTCTGAATAAGGGTTTTCAACCGGTCTGATGATTTCAGGGTTTCTGTTATAAACACCTGCAAGGTTTTCTTCCATTGTCTTACCTGTAACAGTCATTACAGAAAGGTCAAGAAGGTTCTTTTTTGTCAGTTCCTTCATTACTGCATAAACACCGCCTGCATGGTCAAGATCTTCCATGAAAGTATCTCCCGCAGGTGCCAGATGGCAGAGGTTAGGAGTTTTTGCACTGATTTCGTTGGACATGTCAAGGCTGATTTCAACCCCTGCTTCATGGGCAATTGCCGGAAGGTGAAGCATTGTGTTTGTGGAGCAGCCCAGTGCCATATCAACTGTTTCCGCATTGTGGAAAGCAGCTTCTGTCATAATGTCTGAAGGCTTGATGTCCTTTTCAATTAGTTCCATAATTTTCATGCCGGACTCTTTCGCAAAGCGTATTCTTGCGGAAAGGGGTGCAGGAATTGTTCCGTTGCCCGGAAGCGCCATACCGATAGCTTCTGTCAGGCAGTTCATGGAGTTTGCAGTATACATGCCTGAGCATGAGCCGCAGGAAGGGCAGGCATTTTCTTCAAAATCCTTCATTCCTTCGTCGTCAAGAGTTCCTGCATGATAAGCGCCTACTGCTTCAAAAATATGGCTGAGGCAGGTTCTTTTGCCGCTGTTCATTGTGCCGGAAAGCATTGGTCCACCGGAGCAGAAAATTGTAGGAACATTGACTCTTGCTGCTGCCATAAGGAGGCCCGGAACGTTTTTATCGCAGTTCGGAATCATTACAAGGCCGTCAAACTGATGAGCCACTGCCATTGCTTCTGTGGAGTCAGCGATCAGGTCTCTTGTAACCAGTGAGTATTTCATACCTACATGGCCCATAGCAATACCATCACATACAGCGATTGCAGGGAACATGATAGGTGTACCGCCGGCAGCTCTTACACCGGCCTTTACTGCTTCTTCTATTTTATCCAGATTCATATGACCCGGAACGATTTCATTGTGGGAGCTTACAATACCTACAATCGGACGATTCATTTCTTCATCAGTGAGTCCGAGAGCATACAGCAAGCTTCTGTTAGGGGCTCTTTCGATACCTTTCTTTATGTTATCTGAACGCATGGTCAATACCTCCTGATTTAGTTGGATGCTGTGTCAAGGTCTGAGTCATTCTTCCAGAGCATCTGTTCACGGAGCTGCTTACCTACAACTTCCATAGGGTGCTTAGCAAGAGCATCTCTCTTGGAGTTGAAGAAAGTACGTCCGTTCTTATTTTCTGCAATCCACTTGCCTGCGAAAGTACCATCCTGAATGTCCTTTAATACTGCTCTCATGTTTGCCTTTGTTTCTTCGTGAGGAAGTACTCTAGGACCTGATACGTATTCACCGAATTCAGCAGTATCGGAAATAGAGTAGTTCATGCCTGCGATACCTGCCTTGTTGATAAGGTCGATGATGAGCTTCAGTTCGTGGATACATTCGAAGTAAGCGTTTTCTGGCTGGTAACCTGCTTCTACTAATACTTCGAAACCGCATCTCATTAAGTCTACAACGCCGCCGCAGAGAACTGTCTGTTCACCGAAAAGGTCAGTTTCAGTTTCTTCGTTCATTGTAGTTTCAAGGATACCTGCTCTTGCGCCGCCGATACCTGCAAGGTATGCAAGTGCAATGTCATAAGCGTGACCAGTTGCGTCCTGTTCAACTGCGATGAGGCAAGGAACGCCTTTGCCTGCAACGTACTGGCTTCTTACTGTGTGGCCAAGGCCCTTAGGAGCTGCCATGAATACGTCTACGCCGGCAGGTGGAATAATCTGTTTGTATCTGATATTGAAACCATGTGCAAAAGCAATTGCCTTACCTTCTGTAAGGTTTGGAGCGATGTCCTGTTTGTACATGTCAGCCTGAAGTTCGTCATTGATAAGAATCATGATGATGTCAGCTTTCTGAGTTGCTTCAGGAACTGTGTAAACCTCAAAACCGTCAGCTTCTGCTACAGGCCAGGACTTGCCGCCTTTGCGGAGGCCGATGATAACGTCACAGCCGGAGTCTCTTAAATTAAGAGCATGTGCATGACCCTGTGAGCCATAGCCAATGATAGCGATTTTCTTTCCGTTTAATTTGTTGATATCACAATCTTTTTCATAATACATTTTTACCATAGTTAAATTCTCCTTTTTCTTTAGTATCTTCGTTTATTGTTTCCTGTCCTCTTTCAAGTGCTACAATACCTGTTCTTGCAAGTTCAAGTATTTCGAACTCTTCGAGGATCTTTTCAAACGCTTCATTTTTTCCTTCGTCGCCGATCATTGCCAGAGTCAGTGCTCCCGGAGAAACGTCCAGAATATTGGCTCTGAAAATATTGGCAATCTGGATAATTTCGTTACGCTTAACACTGTTTTCTGCATTCACCTTGAGAAGAATAAGCTCACGTCTGATTGACTTTTCAGGTGGAAGCACTTTCAGTGAGTGTACGATAAAAAGTTTTCTGAGCTGGTTGGCGATAAGTTCTGCATGATCTTCGTCAGCCATTACTTCAATGGTTATACGGGAAATTTCCGGATTATCTGTAGTACCTACTGCCAGTGATTCAATGTTGAATCCCTTACGGGAGAAAAGTCTTGAAACCTGAGATAAAACCCCGGCTTCATTATCTACCAGTACCGCTATGGTATGCTTTTTAATTTCGTTCATGGGTTCCTCCTTCTGGTTTCTATTTTACAATAAATTCAGTAATACGTTTGCCGCCCTGTACCATCGGTCTTACCATTTCGTCGGTGTCAATAGCACAGTCTATTACGTAGCCGTGTTTCCATTCTCTTGCATCCTTGATTGCCGCTTCAAGCTCTTCTACTGTAGTAACTCTGCGACCTCTCAGTCCGTAAGCTTCGGCAAGTTTCACAAAATCAGGTCCGCGGTCCAGATTGGTTGAAGCATATCTCTTATCTTTTATAAGAGTCTGCCACTGACGTACCATTCCCAGACATCCGTTGTTGAAAACAAAAGTGATAATCGGCAGGTCATAGAACTGTTCTGTTGCCAGTTCGTTACAGTTCATTCTGAAACTTCCGTCACCTGTTATGTGAATTACCTGTTTGTCAGGATTTCCTACCTGGGCACCTATTGCTGCACCAAGGCCGAATCCCATGGTTCCAAGTCCACCGGATGTAATCAGCTGACCAGGATAATCAAAGTGGAAATGCTGAATTGCCCACATCTGGTGCTGACCTACGTCAGTTGCAACTATTGTATCCTGAGGAAGCAGTTCTGCAATTGCCTTTGTAATCTGTTTAGGTGTAAGAGTTTCGCCGTCTTCTTCATAAATGGTTTCTGTATCGAATGAGAAAACGTATTCTTTCCACTCATCATGGTGTTGCTGCTCAATCTGCTCAAGAAGAAGTGCAAGTACATCCTTGGCATCCCCGATGATATGGTGGTCAGTCTTTACGTTCTTGTTGATTTCAGAACGGTCTATGTCAATGTGTACGATTTTTGCCTGTTTAGCAAAGGTTGCCGGGTCAAGAGCTACTCTGTTGGAGAATCTGCATCCCACTGCGATTAAAAGGTCACAGCCGTCGCAGGCCATATTGGAAGCCTGTGAACCATGCATGCCTATCATTCCTGTGGTCAGATTGTTTCTTCCTCTGAAACCGCCGCCGCCCATTACTGTAATTGCAACCGGTGAATCGATACGGTCAGCAAATTCGTTGAACTCCTTATCCGCTCTGCTTCTTACAACGCCGCCGCCGCAGATGAGCAGAGGTTTCTTGGACTCTCTGATCATTTCGACCAGCTTGTTGATATCATCCATGTTAGGCTTCGGAGCTTCGAAGTTGTGGGAAGCCCTCTGCATAAGTGATGCGAGTTTGCCTGTGGTGGAGTGATTTTCCTGCGGTACAGGTTCAAATTCACATTCAGCACTGGAAACGTTGGAAAGTATATCAATGAAAACCGGGCCGGGACGTCCGCTTCTTGCAATAGCAAAAGACTGTCTCACAACATCCGCTAGATCTTCAACTCTTTTTACCAGATAATTGCACTTGGTAATCGGCATTGTAATACCGGTAATATCTACTTCCTGGAAAGAGTCTTTACCGATCAGGTCTTCACTCACGTTACAGGAAATAATCACTACAGGGGATGAGTCCATATGGGCTGTTGCAATACCTGTTACGATATTGGTTGCCCCCGGACCGGAAGTTACAAAGCAGACACCGACTTTGCCGGTACTCCTTGCATATCCGTCCGCCGCATGGGACGCTCCCTGTTCATGGGATGTAAGGACATGTTTGATTTTATCCTGGTACTTGAAAAGTTCGTCATACAGATTGAGGACTGTGCCGCCGGGATAACCGAATACAGTATCGACTCCCTGTTCAAGCAGACATTCCATCAAAATCTTTGCGCCAGTCATCTTCATCTTTTCTGTTTCCTCCTTTGATAATAAAAAAACCTTATGGCTGTAGCTAAAAGTCAGTCCATAAGGTTTGCTCTTTCTTCGTTCAGTTTTTACAGGTTTTCAATTCTCCTGCTGACGATTATTCGCAAATCACGGCATAACTTTTAGCACTATCCTTGAGGGCTCCCACTAGAGCCAGAATAATGCTGATAATAATAATGCCGATGTATGCGTAATTCATAACCATAGCAATTTACCTCACCTGTAGTGGAATATTATAATGGTGTTATTCTAACATATGTTTTCATTGTTTGCAACAATATTGCACAACTTTTTTTGGTTTTTTGAACATATTTCATGTACTTTTTCACGTACACGGTTCTTCACAGAAAAGATAGCTGCGAAACCGTTTCTTTTTGCTCAAATTCGTTCAGATATGCGAATATTTTGTCACTGCCAGACATGATTCCGTTAACTCTGCAGAAGCTTTCAAACAACTTCATCAATCTGCGGTTGTCCGGGCTTGTCAGATTATATGCCATGCCGAATTCTTTCATGTATCTTTCTTTAAGGCCGCTGGCAGGAAACAATCTGTCCAGCTGACTATAAAAATATTCTCTGTTTCCATCACGCAGAGTCAGCCCCATGCCAAAGCAGATTATACCCTTCACACCGGCATCCCGGCAGCCTTCAAGAATCGGCTGCAGATTTTTTTCAGTGTCATTTATAAAAGGAAGAATCGGTGCAAGCCAGACCACTGCAGGAATTCCCATGCGCTGCAGCTCCTTAAGTACCTGAAATCTTCTTTCTGTAGTACACACACCTGGTTCCAGTTTCCTGCAAATATCTTCGTCAGCAGTTGTGATTGTCATCTGCACCACAGCTTTGGTTTTGCTGTTTATGGACTCAAGAATATCCAGATCACGGAGCACCAGATCAGATTTGGTTATTAGCGTCGCTCCGAAGCCATACCGGTCTATGAGCTTCAATGCCCTCCGTGTCATTTCCAGTTCTTTTTCCAGAGGCATATAGGGGTCAGACATGGAGCCGGTGCCGATCATGCACTTGCGGCGTTTACCGGCAAGAGCTTTTTCCAGCAGCTCCAGTGCGTTTTCTTTCACCGCCACATCCTCAAAATCATGATCCATGCCGTAGACCGTGCTGCGTGAATCACAGTAAATACATCCGTGAGTACAGCCGCGGTAAAGGTTCATACCGTTGTGTGCAGATAAAATTGTCTTTGCCTGGATTTTATGCATCAGCCTTCCTCCGTTTTTCCGGCATGCAGAGTATGGCAAGCGCAGCAATAGTTACAAACACACCGGCAACCATAAGCACTGTCGGAATTTCATGGAAGAAAACAGCTCCGAAAACAGTGGCTGCCGCCGGCTCGATGGCCGCCAGAATCGCAGCCTTTCCGGAGTCCATATACCTGAAACTCATTGTGTAAATCACATAAGGAACCACCGCACATAATGCAGAATGTGCAATCAGGAAAATAATATTCACAGCAGGTGCTGCCTTGATGAACTCTGCAATTATACTGCAGTCCGCAAAAGGCATTGTCACAAAAGCAATCACCAGCATGAAATAAAAGGTTATTGTAATCGAATGATAACCCCTCTGGGAAAGCATTTTGGTGATTATGCTGTACAATCCGTAGCAGAATGATGACACCACGCCCACCGCAACGCCTGCCGCTGTCCACGTAATAGCGCCTCTTGCTTCCAGGAAACCGCTCACAAGAACGCACCCTGCAATGGCAATAAACATGCATATTACCTTACGGCCTGTGATTTTTTCTTTAAAAAGAATTGCGGCAAAAAACATAACAAAAATAGGGAAAGTGCTCAGCAGCACGGCCGCAAACGACAGGCTCAGCTGCATCATAGCCTCATTATAAAAATAGCTCAGTCCGAAATTGCCTCCGATTGCCCCGAAAATTATAAGGCCGATATCCTTTTTTCTTACTTGAAGCAGCTTCTTGTCCACCAGCAAAATACCTGCAAGCATGAGTATTACGCCGAAAGTCATACGGGCAAACATGACTGTAAAATTGTCCATACCAAAATCAGTCATCCTGCGCAGGAAAACCCCTACGCTTCCCCACAATATCCCTGCTGTCACTGGCAGAACTGCCGCAAATTTATTCATAATCTCATATTCCTCCGGTTAGTATTATATGGGTATTGTACCACTTTTGTGGTAGGTATGCACCTGTCAATTCATAAAAAATACGGAAAACACACCATCCGACATATTTCGCTAAAACATCCCCTTTGCAATCTTCCCTGTGATGTGATATAATATACGGGCACATGGGGGTGTAAAGGTTTCGACGGGGGTGTAGAACCAGGATAAGCGAGCGGTAGTTTGTCCAGTCTACCTTAAAAGGGACACGTTAAATATAAACGCTAAAAATAACAACAATTTCGCATTAGCAGCTTAGTCTGCTCGCGCGTCGGCATGGGTTTACCTGTAGGCCCATTCACCGGCGTCGACTATACAGGAAAACTCTGAAGGATCTCCCGGTACTTCAGGGGACTTACGGGATAGCCGCTCCGGCAGCCTGTTAATGGGCGTCCGGAAAAGCGAAACTTCAAATCATTAACTGCGCTCGGAGAAATTCCTGCGGAAATGCTTTCGGACGTGGGTTCGACTCCCACCATCTCCACCACCAGTAGGGCGGCCATAAAGGCCGCCTTTTTCAATTGCGGAAGTGGTGGGAGGAGAACCCGAGAGGGCACGAGCGTCAAGCCCGTCAGTCCTGCGAACTGACGGGTAGCGAGTGGTCCGAAGCAGGCCGAATGGGTCTGCGAGGACGCAGCATGCTGGGCGAAGCGCAGCATGCGGTCGACTCTCCTCACCTCCACCACCAGTAGGGCGGCCATTAAGGCCGCCTTTTTCAATTGTGGAGGGGGAGAGGGTGAACCCGATATCAATTTCTTTTTCTTCACTTCCTATGTCATAAACATTATGCTATAATTAACTCTGTAAATTAAAATTTGCGAGGTCATTCAATGAACGCAGAGTTTGAACGCGAACTTAAAATATTGCAGGAAGAAGGATTGAAAAACAACCCTTTGCGTCAGGAATATGAGCGGAAAGTAAGGGAGCTTTCTTCATACCGGGACGCTTTGCTGGGTGCAGGAAAGCCTGCTTCTGAGGCTGCCCGCCTTCTCCACGAAAAGCGCCGTGAACTTGGCAGAATCTACAAAGATGCAGCCCCGCCACTGTTCAGGGAATATATTCTTTACGCTACGGAGATGAAGTACGGAGACCCTCTGGGCCCTGATTACGAAAGCCTTTGCAAAAGAAAAACTGCAGAAGAAATCATTGAATCGGCAACACGTCCGATAGAAAACCTGGACAACAGACTTACCTTTGAAGGGTTTATTGAGTGGTACAGAAATAACAAAATGCATTAAAACGCGAGCTGTTTCCTGTGAAAACTCATTGAAAAAGCATCTTAACAGCAGTATAATATTTACAGGTCTTATCCGGCCAGGCCATACACGGGCATGAACGTGCAAGGATGATTGCGGTGAATCCGCAGTGTCTTTGCACGTTTTTTTATTTAAAGAGAGGTGAGCATAGTGAGTAAAGATCTGATTCCTCAGGCGGAACAGTTTGACGAAATTATTTCTATCATTGACAATGCACGCAGCCGTGCACTGAAAGCAGTCAATGCTGAATTAATTCAGATGTATTGGGAGATTGGTAAATATCTTTCCAAGCTTTGCGCTGAAGCTGAATATGGCGACAAAGTAATAGATGACGTTGCTTCTTTTATTGCAAAATCAAATCCCGGTATCAAAGGATTTAACCGGCGTGGACTATACCGCATGAAACAATTCTACGAAACATATAAGGATGATGACTTTGTGTCACCACTGGTGACACAAATCAGCTGGACTAATCATCTGCTTATTATGTCCGGTTCCAAGTCTACGGAAGAAAGACATTTTTATATGTCGTTATGTGCCAGAGAAAAATACTCGAAGCGTGAACTTGAACGTCAAATGGATAGTGCCTACTACGAGCGCTATATGCTTTCCTCCCAAAAACTTATGCCAGAATCAGTTCCACAGGATATACGGAAAAGTATTCTGGATACATATGTGCTGGAATTCCTTGACTTGCCGGAAATGTCATCCGAAAAAAATATCAGGAAAGCAATCATTAATAATTTAAAGCAATTTATTCTTGAATTTGGTAAAGACTTTACTTTTATCGGCGAAGAGTATCGCATTCAAGTCGGTGGAGAAGATTTTTATATTGATCTGCTTTTTTATAACCGGGCTTTGTCCTGTTTGGTACCGGTGGAATTAAAAATCGGAAAATTCAAGCCTGAACATATCGGTCAGATTAACTTCTACCTTGAAGCTCTTGACAGAGATGTAAAAAAACCTGAAGAAAACCCGAGTGTAGGTGTGATTCTATGTGCAGGGAAAAATGATACCATAGTTGAATATGCGTTAAGTCGGACAATGTCTCCCACCATGGTTTCTGACTATACCTTATGCCTGCCTGATAAAGAATTGCTGCAGAGCAAACTACGTGAACTGGCAGATATTGCCTTAGGAAACAGTTAAAGTTAACAGCCTTCTTTTTTACCACTTTCCGCATAATCTTTCTTGTGATATAATAATTCAAAACCAAGTCACTTCCATCTGAAAGGAGCACCAATATGTTCAGAAAATTAGCAAAACAGAATAAATTAATCTCTGAAGAAGCATGTATTGAATTGTTAAAGACTCAGAAAAGAGGCGTTTTGTCAGTATTAGGTGATGATGATTATCCATACGGAATGCCTCTGAATCATTTTTATGACGAAGAGTCCGGCAAGATTTATTTCCACAGCGGCAATTACGGCCACAGAAAAGATGCCGTAAACAAACACGACAAGGTGTCTTTCTGCGTCATCAGTGATCCGCAGCCTGTGGAAGGTTTCTGGGGAATGGACGTTCAGAGCGTAATCGTATTCGGCAGAATGAAAATCATTACTGACCTTGAAATGGTCAAAGACATTTCCCGCAAACTCTGCTATAAATTCACCAGCGACGAAAAGTGGATTGAAGAAGAAATCGAAGCAGATGCCAAGGCAACTATCCTTCTTGAACTTACACCTGAGCACATGTGCGGCAAATTCGTCAACGAATCCTAAAATCCAAAAAGGAGTTTTTCTATGATTGAATTCAGAATTGACAGCAGCCTGACAGCCCTGGGAATTGACAGCATTGTAATCGCAATTGCAAAAAATGTGGATCCCACTGCTCCTCTGAGCGAATCTTTCCTTAAAAAACAGAAAGAAATGGAAGGCCGGGCACTGGAATGTGACATAAATGATGTTATGAACCACCCTGTAATTCAGGGATATACCGACATGCTCAAAAGTGCAGGCCGCAGCATGAAGAAAAACCCTCCGACCGTCCCTGCCCTTATCCGCAACATTCAGCACCGTGGTTCAATCCCGCATATCAACAGTGTTATCGATATTTACAATGTGGAATCTCTGCAGTCCATGCTGGCCATCGGCGGCCACGACCTGGACAAAATCACCGATTACATTGAGTTCACCGTGAACAAAGAAGAAGGTGTTTTCCTGCCGATTTTATCCACAGAAAAGCATGTGGCTGAAACTGACTATGTTTACCGTGATGCCAAGGGCATCCTGGCATGGCTGGATGTCCGCGACGGAGAAAACTACAAGTTTGATGACAGCACAAAAAACGCGGTTTTTGTCATTCAGGGCAATTCCAACACCTCCGTTGAATACCGTCTCGAGGCTCTGAAACACATCGGAGAAGATCTGGCTGAATGTATGCCTGGTGTGGAATTTGAGACATTTGTGCTTACAGCGATGCCATAACAGATGTGAAATATACATCCACGCAGCGTAGGTTGTCCTGCGCTGCTTTTTGTTTTATGATTATGTCATCAGACAGAAGGAGGTTTAAAAATGGACAATTATGTAACAGGCTCCGTCATCAGGTGCCTTCGTGAAAATAAAAAAATGACTCAGGCTGAACTGGCCGCAAAACTTGATGTAAGCCCCAAGACAGTGTCAAAGTGGGAAACCGCAAAGGGTCTGCCGGACATTTCTCTCCTTGACACGCTGGCTGCTGCCCTTGATGTTTCTGTTATGGAGCTTATGAGCGGCAATACCATAGTCAACCGCAATGTTTCTGCCAACATGATGCGCTCACAGATATACGTCTGTCCTGTCTGCGGCAATATAATACACACCATGGGCGAAGCTGCAATAAGCTGCTGTGGGGTTTCCCTTCCGCCTCTTGAGGCAGAAGAACCGGATGTTGACCACGTGATTACCATCGAGGCAGTGGAAGATGAGAAGTTCATCACCGTAAACCACCAGATGACCAAGCATCATTACATATCGTTTATTGCCTATGTTACAGGAGACAAATTCCAGATGGTGAAACTCTACCCTGAAGGCAATGCCGAATGCCGTTTCCGGTTCAGAGGCGCAGGTTTTCTGTACATATACTGCAACCGCCACGGACTCATGCGTATAAAAGTCAGATAACAACAAAAATACCAGGGCTGTGAAAACCCTGGTGTTTTTTGTCTTACGCTATTCTATCAGTGTTGCCCCCTTACTTGCTGAAGTTACAAGTTTTGCATATCTTGCCAGATACCCTCTTTTTATTTTCGGTTCCGGCCTTATATACTGAGCTCTGCGTTTTTCAAGTTCTTCATCGGACACATGAAGTGTCAGGGTTCTTGCCGGAATATCAAGTTCGATTATATCTCCGTCTTGTACCAGCCCAATCGGTCCGCCATCCATAGCCTCCGGACATACATGCCCTACACAGGCTCCTCTTGTACTGCCCGAAAACCTTCCGTCTGTAACAAGCGATACATCTTCTCCCAGACCCATACCCATGATTGCAGCAGTTGCAGTGAGCATTTCACGCATGCCCGGGCCTCCCTTAGGGCCTTCGTATCTGATGACCACCACATCTCCTGCTTTGATTTTTCCTGAAAGCGTTGCTTCAACAGCATCTTCTTCCCAGTCAAATACTTTTGCAGTACCTTTGTGCTGCATCATTTTCGGAGACACCGCACCCGTTTTTACTACGCAGCCTTCTGGTGCAAGATTCCCGTAGAGGACTGCCAGACCGCCCTGCTCGCTGTAAGGATTTTCTACAGTGCGTACCACATTGCCGTCAGGTGCAGGTGTGCAGCGTACGACATCTGAATAACTGAAGCCGCTTGCTGTCATCACATCCAGATTCGCATGACCATGCTTTGCCAGCTCTTTTATTACAACCTGAATACCGCCCACTCTGTATAAATCTTCGATATAGTAAATTCCACCAGGGCGGAAATGACAGAGTTTCGGAGTACTCTTGCTCTTTTCGTTGAAATCATCCAGCTTAATGTCCACATCTGCTTCTCTGGCAATTGCCATCAGATGAAGGACCGTATTGCTGGAACCACCGATGGCCATGTCTACAGCAATTGCATTGAGAAAAGCATCTTCAGTCATAATGTCTCTTGGTCGGATGTTTTTTTCATATAAATCCATAATTGCTTCGCCGGTTTGTTTTGCAAGTTGTTTACGTTTGGCCAGATAAGAAGGAATAGTGCCGTTATATGGCAGACTCATACCCAGAACCTCTGACATGAGGCACATACTGCAGGCAGTTCCAAGCTCTGCACAGGCACCACAGCCAGCTTCGGCCACTTCTTCAAGCTCATAAATATCCTCTTCAGAATAGTTACCCATAGCCAGCTCCCCGGCAGCCTCATACAAATGAGTTCCGTCGCAGCGCTCTCCGCGGAACTTTTCTACAGGCATGGTTCCGCCGGCCAGAATGATGGCCGGAATATTCAGGCGGGCAGCTGCCATAAGCATACCCGGGGTAATTTTGTCACAGTTAGTAATAAGAACCAGTGCATCCAGAGCGTGAGCCTCTGCCATTGCTTCTATGGAGTCAGCAATCAGATCTCTGCTGGGAAGCGGGAAGCACATCCCTTTATGGCCCATAGCAATTCCGTCGCACAGAGCAATGGCCGGAAATTCTACCGGAACTCCACCTTTTGATGCAATTCCCAGTTTAACGGCCTGTACCAGATCATTAAGATGAATATGCCCCGGGTTGATTTCGTTAAATGAATTGACAACACCAATAAGAGGTTTGCTCATATCTTTTCTTGTCATTCCTGTAGCAAGTAACAAACTTCTCTGACATGCACGCTCTGCGCCTTTTTTAATTACATCAGATTTCATTATATTTACCCTCGCTTTTAATTAAAACTGGTCCGCCTCAGGATGTCTTTTTAAAGTTCCACCACATTCACCTCATATCCGATATCCTCAAAGTACCGCATCATGTCAGCAGTCCTGATAAACATGGTTATTTCGTTGGTATTGGGGTGGAAAGTCATTATTTCTTCGCTCATGATTTCCTTGTCAAAGTAAACTTTGATGTCGTGGTCTTCGTTGTTGAGAAGGCCGAAGATTGACACAGTTCCCGGAGGCAGACCCATCTTTTCCATAAGGCTTTCAGGGGATGCCATCTTGACACGCTTTGTCTGTGCAATTTCTTCGAAGCGTTCCATATCAAGGCGTTTCAGATCATCCATAACCACCAGAAACCAGTCCGTTTTTTTCTTGTTTGTCAGAAACATGGTTTTGGTGCGGACACCTTCCATACCTTCGATATACTTGTCCGCTTCTTCCGTTGTAAGAGCAGGCGGATGATTAACCTGTTCAAATTCAATATTCAGCTCTTTTAATTTATTTACTACCATTTCATACTGGGTCATACAGCCTTCCTCCTGCGGAATATTTTTACAACTATATTATAACAATTATTCTGCCAACCTGAAACAAAAAAATTGCCCTTCCGGCAAATTAGTGCTATACTTTTTGCAAATGAAAAATGAGAGGAGACAATCTGATGGAAAACAAACGCATTATCCAGGTAGAAGAAAAGCTGCCGGTAGTCCAGCTGATTCCTTTGAGTCTGCAGCATGTATTCGCCATGTTCGGTGCCTCTGTACTGGTACCTATTCTCTTCGGAATCAACAGCGGCATTGTTCTTTTTATGAACGGTGTGGGCACATTAATCTTTATCGCACTCACAAAAGGCAAGGCACCTGCCTACCTTGGTTCCAGCTTCGCCTTCCTTGCACCTGCAGGAATCGTTATCGCTGAACTGGGCTTCGAATATGCTCAGGGCGGTTTCGTAGTAGTTGGTATTTTAGGCTGCGTGGTTGCACTTGTTGTTTATAAATTCGGCACGGACTGGATAGATATCGTTCTTCCGCCTGCGGCTATGGGCCCTGTGGTAGCTCTTATCGGCCTTGAACTTGCTGCAAATACAGTAAAAGGCGGTGCCATCGGCGCAGACCTGATGACAGTAAATCCTGCCGGAGGCCTTATGATCAGCCCTACAATGGACAGCGGCGACATTATCGTGTTTGCGGTAACTCTTGGTGTTGCGGTATTCGGAAGCGTGCTTTTCCGCGGATTCTTTTCAGTTATTCCGCTGCTCATTGCAATGATCTGCGGATATATTACAGCATGTATCGTGGGAATCGTGGACTTCACACCTCTTCAGGGCGTATCTTTCTTTACAATTCCTGATTTCCACTTTGCAAAGTTCGACCTTAATGCCTGCCTGACAATCTGCCCTGTGCTTCTTGTTATAGTTACAGAACATATCGGCCATCAGGTTGTGACAGGTAAAATCGTGGGCAGAGACCTGATTAATGACCCTGGTCTCCACCGTTCACTTCTGGGGGACAATATTTCAACAGCAGTATCCGGCCTCATCGGCAGCGTCCCTACAACTACTTACGGCGAAAACATCGGAGTTATGGCAGTTACAGGTGTATACTCAGTACGCGTTATCGCCGGTGCCGCAGTATTCTCAATCCTCATGGCCTTCATCGGACCGCTTTCAGCTTTTATCGCTACAATTCCTGGAGACGTAATCGGCGGCATCACTTTCCTCCTTTACGGTATGATCGGTACTTCTGGTCTGAGAATTCTGGTGGATAAGCAGGTTGATTACAGCAAAAACCGCAACCTTATCCTTACTTCTGTAGTATTCGTTGCAGGACTTTCCGGACTGACAATCAGCCTCGGTACGATTTCTCTTTCCGGCATGACTCTGGCTGCAATCACTGCAGTAATCATCAGCCTTATCTTCTACGTTCTCGACAAGGCAAAGCTGATGAACGATTAATAAACCGGGAGAATTAATATGACAGAAAAACTCACTCTGGCGCAGAAACTGCACCGCCGTCACATCAAACGCCCGCCTGCAGTTATCTATCCTGTTCTTGCCCGCATCTGGCAGCTTATGTACCAGAAGCGGCTGGGGCTGACATTTGAATATAAAATCGACCCTAAAAAAATCAAAGGTCCGTTTATCGTGGTAAGCAACCACGCATCGCGCCTTGATTACATATTTACAGGGATACCTTTCCTGCCTCACCGCATGAACTTTGTGGCCGGTTACAACGAATTCTTCAGATCACATCTGGCAATGGTTTTCAGACTTCTGCAGGTAATTCCCAAGAAAAATTTCGTGCCTGACATTTACTGCGTGCGTGAAATCCGCAGAATTCTCAAGTCAGGCGGCAGCATCTGCATTTTCCCTGAAGGTATGAGCAGTATTTCCGGGGCCAACCAGCCGGTTTCTCTTGGCTCAGCCAAGCTGCTGAAATCCTCCGGAGTGCCTGTGTATGCTACCCACATTTCCGGCGGCTACCTGACCAGCACCAAATACTGTCTTGACGAGCGCCGCGGCAAGGTTCATGTGGTCGTGGACCAGCTTTTCACTGTGGAGGAACTTGAAGCCCTCACAGTGGAGGAAATCCAGGATAAACTTCATGCCCACCTCTGCCAGGACGACTATGCATGGAACAAGAAGACACGCGCTGCATACGATGGTCATGGTCAGATGGCGAAGAACATGCACGACCTGCTCTATATATGCCCTAAATGCGGCAAGGAATTTACAATGCACGGTGAAGGCAATACCATCGTCTGTAAGGAATGTGGCAATGGCGCAACGGTCAACGAGTATTACGATCTTATTCCGCTGGATGATTCCTGCATTATTCCTGAAACTCCGCGCCTGTGGTTCGATATGGAACGGAAACGTGCAGCCGAATCGGTAAAAGACCCGGATTTCGTCCTCACCGAAAAAGTTCAGCTCGGCATGATTCCGCCTTACGAATACCTGAAGAATCAGGCAACTTCTGAAATTGTAGGCGAAGGTATACTGACACTGGACAAGACTGGCATCACATACCGTGGCAGCCGCCGCGGCGAAGAAGTTGAACTTCACATGCCGATTGCACAGCTTCCTACATACGGAATGTGTACCGATGTGAGCCGTTTCTACACTTTCATTGATGGCGAGTTCTGCGAATTCTTTCCTGAAGGAAGAACTGTAGGCAAATGGCTCCACTGCACCGAAGAAATGCACCGTCACATGGGCGGCAAGTGGCAGAATTTCAAGGATGCTGATACGCGCTATGATAAATTGCGATTTTAATGCATTCACAAAAAACCACAAAAAAATCTCTGAAACTTATTGACAAAACACAAAAACGCGTTATAATAGCTACATGAATTTAATAACACCAAACCGATGAGGCAGAAAAAAGTCAGACCACAACCTTCCCAGCGAGCGGATTACGGTGCGAGTTCCGCAAGGTTGCCTGAGTAATATGGACTGCTGAGGGCGGCGTCAAATGCGCCGACGTACAGGCTCGCGTCAGAAGCCGGAGATATGTTGGTATCTCGCAGAGGGGCTTTCAAAGGCCCGAACCAAGGTGGCACCGCGGAAAAGTATTTTCGCCCTTGACTCGCACTGACCGTGCGGTTCAGGGGCTTTTTTAGTATAAAAAGGCCGCTTGCGAGATTTAACTGGTAAAAATGAAAGGAGAACGAAAAAATGACAGACAACAAGATCCCTTACAAAATTTACTTGGAAGAACAGGAAATGCCTAAGGCATG
>JAFQHT010000015.1 GCA_017397825.1 Bacillota bacterium
AACTGGCTATGTATATCCAGAAGGTGCAGTAACGTCAGATGAATATGTAAAATCCGATATGATGATTTGGGAAACTGGGACGACCTTTTACTGTGGCATACTTCCAGACTCGCCAGGACAGACTGCAATTGTACCAATGTACGGCACACTGTCAGGCACTGGCATAGACTTTGACATATCTGAGAAGATTACAGTAAGTTCCACAGGCGGAAGCACTGAGCTTACCATTTCTGATCTTGAGATATCAAACTCAAAGATGAGCAAACCCCTTTTTATTTCAGACATCAAAGTAACACCTTCCGGTGCGTGGAACCTGGTGTCCGCAAGCACCGACTTTTCTGCAGTCACAGTAAATTCTAACGTTTTTTCAATGAAATGTGAAGAACATGACTTTTCAACCGGCAGCTACCAAGCAGGAAGCATCATCAAGGCCGGCGAAAGCATTAACTATAGTTTTACTGGAGGTACCGGAAAGGTAACAAAAAATGTTGATGGAAATATTGGACAGGCAATTGTAACTGTTGATGCTGGAAAATATATATTGAGCAAACACAAAATGGAAGATAGCAGCACAACAGAAGCAACCAAAAGTAGTGTAATCATTGTTTCAGCAAATTACGAACCTGAAGAGGCCGAAATTGAATGGTCATATAATCCACCAGTATATAATGCGGAAACGAAGATATGGGAATTCGCAGAGTCACATGTGGAGACTATTGATAACCAAAGTACAGATCGTCTTTCAATAAGTAGCGGAACTGGCTGGACAGGCGGATTCGATGAAATATACATACGATTTCCATCCCAGAAACACATTTGGTACAAAGCAACAGGTATAACTGTGGATGGGCCTTATGAAGGATTTTATATTAAGCGCATCAATTACACCAAAGTATCCGAAGCTTCACTCAGCGACGCACTTGACTATGAAGTAGTAAACGATGTTTCAGACTATCCACTGGAAGGATGGAAGGATGAATACTACTGGAAACCTTTAAATTTAATTAAATTCACTGTTAGTGGAAATGAATATTGGGCAGAAGAAGATACAACATGGACAGAATGGATTTCAAGTGATTTCAACCCGGGCAGATTCCACTTAGACGCAGGAAGAACCGCAATTGAGGAGTATCTTTATAATCCGGCATCTGACAGCACAGATAAATGGACTGTTTACTATGACAGCAACCAAGATGATGCAGTAATTGCAACAGATTTAATCCAGCCAGGTTACGAATATTACATATAAAGTATCTCTTTACTATGGTTCCATGGGAGAAGACGAGGCAAGGCCTGAAGATAATATTCTCTCTGGGGATACATACTATTTTTAGACTCACAAATAATATTAACCTTATATCTCCTTATATTTAAACCACACATCGCAAGGGCTCAATGAGCCCTTCGCAGAAAGCGCCCTGAAAAGGACGTTTTCTCCGAAGAAAAAATTACCACAAAAGGCGTAGTGCCTGGAAAGGAAATAATATATGAAAAAGATAACTGCTGCAGTACTGACTGCAGCTTTATTTATTACAAGTATCGGAATGGCTCATGCAGATACAGCGGCAGTACCGATTTCTGCGGAAATTGAAGCAGCCTCCATTGACTTTGAGATTACTGAATCAATATCTATGTATTATTCCGGAAATGGTAATGACCTTACCATTACGGACATTGTAATAACTAACAGCAAAGCAGAAGGCATGAACCTGGAGGTATCAGAAGTTGCGGCTGAACCAATTATGGGCTGGGCCATCATGGCAAAAGAAACCGACTTTACAAAGATACTGAACAAAAAACAGTTTGCCTTATGCCTCGAAGGACATGACCTTTCCTCCGGACCGTATACCGTAGCAGGAACTATTGAAGAGGGAGAAAGCCTAAAGCTTTCATTTACAGGAAAAGCTGGCGCGTTTTCATCAAAAGTGTCAGAGAAGGCCGCAAATATTGTAGTAACTATTTCACTTGAAGAGGCTGCGGTTCCAATTTCCACACTGCCTGTTGGCAGCAGCGTATATATGTATATTGATGGACTTGCCACAGAATTTATAGTAATTCAGCAGGGTAATCCTAACACTTCTGTTTACGACAGCTCATGTAATGGAGCCTGGGTTCTGACAAAAGACATCCTTAAATCCGCAGCAGTAGACAGCAGTAACAACGATTATGCCAATTCGGATATTCATACATACCTGAACAGCACCTTTATCAACACGCTTCATACTGAGACACAAGCCCAGGTGAAAAGCGTAAAGATTCCGTACTATAACGGTACTGGTTCCGCAGGTTCTGCGGTATCCGGAAGCAGCGGCCTGCAGACAAAGGCATTCCTTTTAAGCTGCTATGAAGTCGGCTGGACAACAAGCATACACAGCAACTTCCCTGTAGAGGGTGCTTGTCTTGAATATTTCAAAGGATGCGAAGCAACCGACGAAAAGAGAAGCGCAAACCTCAATGGAACAGCAACCTATTGGTGGCTGCGCTCTCCATATACGGGTAATGCGTACCGGATTTGGCACGTTATAAATTCCGGAAGCTATAGTTACAGCAAATCCACAACATCATACGGCGTGCGCCCAGCACTTGTCCTTGATTCCGCAACAAAAGTAGTTGTAAACGGAGATGGCAATTATGAAGTTAAAATATCTACTGGAGAAATTCCAAAATATACCTTCACTGTAAACGGAACGACCTACCAGTTTAATGAAGGCATGACCTGGGCTTCTTTCTATAAGTCTGAATATAATCCATATGTCACAGGTTCTGGCAGCCAGTTCTACCTGAACTTAATCGAATATATGACATACATGGTGGACGATTCATATACCGACCTGAAGACCTCTGACGGAACACTTTTAAAAGGATCTGATAAGATTGTTGCCGGCGG
>JAFQHT010000149.1 GCA_017397825.1 Bacillota bacterium
ATCAAGCTGGCTCCTCTGGGCGTTATGGGTCTGGTATTCAACTCCATCGCAACAACAGGATTAAAGGCTTTAGCTGAATACGGCCAGTTAATTCTGTTATTAGTAGGAGTTATGGTAATTGATGCATTAGTAATCAACCCTCTTATCGTTTATGTAAATACAAGACAGAATCCTTATCCACTGGTTCTTAAGTGCCTCAAGGATTCCGGCGTAACTGCATTCTTCACAAGATCTTCCGCTGCTAATATTCCTGTTAATATGAGACTTTGCGAAGAATTAGGTCTGGACAAGAATACATACTCCGTATCCATTCCTTTAGGTGCAACAATCAACATGGGTGGTGCTGCAATCACTATTTCTATTATGGCACTGGCAGCTGCAACTACAATGGGTGTTTCAGTAGACCTTCCTACTGCAATCATTCTTTGTGTACTTTCTGCAATCTCTGCTTGCGGTGCATCCGGTGTTGCAGGCGGTTCCTTATTGCTGATTCCACTGGCTTGCTCACTCTTTGGTATTCCAAACGAAATCGCAATGCAGTTCGTAGGTATCGGTATGATTGTAGGCGTAATTCAGGACTCCTGCGAAACAGCTCTGAACTCTTCTACAGACGTTCTGTTTACTGCAACTGCTGATATCGTTGCGAAGAAGAAAAACGCATAAAAAATACACAAAATCGGTCTCATTTGAGGCCGATTTTTCTTGACGGTTTTTTGCAAAATTGTTATAATTAAAAATAGTGAACAGCTTTTTGTGACTGACGGAAAAGCGGAGAACCGCAAGGAAGCAGAAAGCTTAGATTGCCGACCGTCTGGGCGTATTTGTTCCTTGCTGACAAGGGATGAATGCGCCCTTTTTTAGTTGAAAAAAGGCAAATTGTGTCTTTATATTACGGAGGATAATTAATGAAGAAAATTGGTATTGTAATGGGTTCAGACAGCGATCTGCCTGTAGCAGAAAAAGCGGTTAACACCCTTAAAGAATTAGGAGTACCTTGTGAGGTACATGTTTACTCTGCCCACAGAACACCTGTAGAAGCTGCAGAGTTTTCAAAGACTGCCAGAGAAAAGGGATTTGGTGCAATTATTGCTTTCGCAGGAAAGGCTGCTCATCTTGCAGGTGCATTAGCGGCTAATACTACCCTGCCTGTAATTGGCGTACCTGTAAAATCATCAAATTTAGACGGCATTGACGCACTTCTGTCAACTGTACAGATGCCTTCCGGTATCCCTGTAGCTACAGTTGCTATCGACGGAGCAGTTAATGCCGCTTTGCTTTCTTGTCAGATGCTAGCCATCGAAGACAAAGAACTGGCGGACAAACTTCAGGCTAAGAGAGACGCAGACGCTAAAAAGGTTATTGAAAAAGACGCTGCTATTTCAGCGAGATTTTAAGTTAAATATTTTTTAAAATAAAGGAGAACAAAAAAATGGAAATGAAACATGTTTACACTGGAAAGACAAAAGATGTATTTGAACTGGAAAACGGCAACTACCTGTTAAAGTTTAAAGATGACTGCACAGGCAAAGACGGCGTTTTCGACCCAGGTGAAAACTCAGTTGGTTTAACAATCGATGGAGTTGGTGATGTTAACCTTCGTATGTCCATTTACTTCTTCGAAAAAGTTAACGCTGCAGGAAT
>JAFQHT010000150.1 GCA_017397825.1 Bacillota bacterium
AAAAAAACACATCGGTCAGCTCCGAAAGGAGTTGGCCGATGTGTCTTTTTGCGGTAAAATTGAATTGATGAGAAACAACTTAAACACGCAAGACCAGTATAAAATAACCGGGGGAAATAATCAACTGGTACTTATACTAAACAGTGAAATTTTATTACCGGAGGATGCACCCGTCCGTGTGACCAGCGCTCAGCTTGAGGAACTGGACTACAGGAAACTGTATGAAGCGTATTCTTCCAAGGGAAGAAAATCGGTCACCGACCCACGAGTGTTGTTCAAGGTAATGGCATACGGATACCAGTGTGGTATCTACTCAACCCGCAAGCTGGAAGAGGCTTGCAAATATCGCGTAGACTTCATGTGGCTTCTCGAGAACAGGAAGGCACCGGATCATTCTACCCTTTCTCGGTTCAGAACTGGCAGATGCGCCGAGGCAGTGGAGGATCTGTTCTACCAGTATGTTCAGATCCTTGAAAGACAGGGAGAAGTAGATCACAAGAGTGTATTCATAGACGGCACGAAAATTGAAAGCAGAGCAGGCCGATATACTTTCACCTGGCGTGGTACCGCAGAAAAGAATCTGGCAAAAGTAAAACAGAAGGTTCTGGAACAGACCGGATGTAAAACACACAGTGAGCTGGAGCTGCATCTTTCCAGCAAAGCAGAGGGGATCACTTTTGTAAACGGGAAAGGCAAGCACAAAACCGAGGAACAGCAGGAATGGGAAGCCATAAACCATCTGCATGAGCAATGGAGAAAATACGAAGAACAGCTTACCATTATGGGAGAAGACCGGAACAGCTATTCCAAAACAGATACAGATGCCACTTTTATGCGGATGAAAGAAGACCACATGAGAAACGGTCAGCTGAAACCGGCTTATAACGTCCAGATTGCAGTCAACAGCGAATATATTACCGGAATTGATGTATTTTCCAACAGAACAGATGTAGGAACCTTTATTCCGTTTATGCACAAGCTGGAGATGGCACATAAGCAGCGGTATGAGGAAGTGACGGCAGATGCGGGCTATGAGAGTCTGGATAACTATCTTTACCTGGAAGCCAACGGCCAGATCAGCTTCATTAAACCGTTGAACTATGAGAAGCAAAAGACAAAGAAATATAAATCTCAGATTGGCCGTATTGAGAACATGAAATACGACGAGCAGGAAGACTGTTTTATCTGTGCGGAGGGAAGAAGACTGCTGTGCAGAAGAGTAGAAACGGAAGTAAAGAAGGGAATCCCTGTGACCAGAGCATGGTATCGGTGTGAGGATTGCAGGAATTGTCCACAGCGGCAAAAATGCTGTAGGAAAGAAGATGTCAATGCGCCCAAAGAGGTCATAATGAAAGAAACCTTCTGGGAGAAACGAGCACAATCTCTGGAGAATATCACCAGCGAACGAGGGATCCATCTGAGAATGAACAGATCCATTCAAGTGGAAGGAGCCTTTGGTCTAATAAAGAATGACTTTGGCTTCCGCAGATTCCTAACCACCGGAAAGAAGAATGTGCGGATAGAACTGCTGTTCCTGGCTTTGGGCTTCAACCTCAAAAAGCGGTGGATGAAGCAGCATAAAAGAAGGCTGGAAACCCATTATTCCGAGAAAAAAATTGCGTAGCAGATAAAACTCAAAAAGAATTCCACAGCCAGATCGTGAGGATCCTCACGGTCGGCTTTGCCATGCCCAAGATGAACCAGAATCTGCCTTTTCACCGCTTATAGTTTCTCCGAGAAAGAGCAAAAATACACGATAAGCGCAAAAAGAGGACTGCTGCAAAACTTTCATTTTGCAACAGTCCCAGGAGGAGACAATGACATGCATTGGTTGGAATCATTTATGTAGACAGAACCTTTTCTTTCGGTTCACGTGTTCTTGTTTCTTTCTGATTTAATTATAGCAATAATTAAGAAAAATTGGAATAAACTAACTTCGCCGGGATATACACAAAACGCGCAATTTACGCTTTCTTCAATCATTCGGTCCACCTATATCTATACCATCTTATCGG
>JAFQHT010000016.1 GCA_017397825.1 Bacillota bacterium
GCTTGCAGTTGTGTTCATATTTTGCGAACCAATTTCCTGCAAAAGATTTGTCTAATTTCATTTTCCTAATCACATCCTTTTTCTTTATATAAATACTTCAACTCGTTCGGTCGTTGTGCACCAAAATAGTATACAATAACTGTATACACTTTATGTATACCATATTTGTTATTAGTTTGTCAACGTTTGCTTCTTATTTTTTTCACCCTATATCATCTTTTTTTGCAAAAACTGTATCAGCAAACATAAGTCCGCTGATACAGTTGGAGTTGTTATGCTTTAATTTGTTAAGGCGAGAGGCTCTCCTTTTGGTATTCCGATGTTTTGTCGAAATTACAAGAATTACCGCGAAATTTGACGAACGATTGCGGGTTCTCAATGGTATTATTTTGCTGTATAATATTGTAAGTAAATATCGATATACAAAGGAAAACAATAATATGACTGAAAAAATTAAAACAGACAGCATCCTCGCCCGAACCCACAAGGACAGCGTTTTCCGCATGATTTTCGGCAAACCCGAAAAAATGATTGAACTTTACAACGCAATTTTCGATACAAACTACCCGCTGGATACCAAAATTGACATTAACACTATTGAAGAAGTCTTCCACAGAGTGCAGAAAAACGATATATCATTTACGATTGACGGCACTTACATAATGGTTACGGAGCACCAGTCCACCATCAACCCAAACATGCCCCTACGAGACATTATCTATATCCTTGAAATCTGGAAAGGTATGTTCGAAACCAATCAGCTTTACAAAAGAAAAAGAATCAAGCTCCCTCAGCCCAAATTCATCGTACTTTACAACGGTACAGAGCCTCTGCCGCCAGTCAGCGAAATTAAGCTTTCGGAAAGCTTCCTTGGCGACACCAAAAATCCGCTTTTAAATTTGACAGTCTTGGTTTATAATGTAAATGAGGGAATCGGCTGCGACCTTCTCGCCAAGTCACCGACGCTGTATCAGTACAGCCAGCTCATTTCTCTCATAAGAAGTTTTCAGGCCAGAGGGCCTGTGACCGAACAGGACATGGGTGAAATCGTAAAGATGTGCCTGAAGAAAGGAATCTTGGTGGATTTTATGAAGGAGCATGGAAAAAGACTGATAGATTTTTTACATTTTGAGCTGACGGAGGAAGAAAATCTGGCCTTTGAGCGAGAAGACGGCTATGAGGAAGGGCTGGAGCATGGATTAAGTCAGGGGCACGCCATGGGTCTGGCTGAAGGCGTTGCCGATGCAACAGAGCGGCTCAACAAGCTGACAACCATGCTGATTTCGTCCGGCCGCATTGATGATCTGAAAAAAGCAGCTGAGGACACTGTTTTCCAGCGACAGCTTCTGGAAGAGTTCGGACTATAGAAAGAACAAAAATTAATTATTATTAACAGCAAAAAGAGCATTTCTGGTACATTCACTCATTGATGTTTTCCCGAAATGCTCTATTTTTATCTTATAAAATTACTCAAATTTATCCGTCAGTCCGTTGTCCAGCAGACCGTCTGCCCTCATAAGGTTCTGCATTGCCGCAATATCCGCTGAAATGTCCATGCTTTCTGCAGCGAACATAGTGTCCAGCTGCTTTTCATAAGCTTCAATCATGGTATCCATAGTGTCCTCAATCTGACGTTTGGACTCGGAAATGTTCTTTCCTTCAATTCCCTGAGCGTCCAGCTGCTCGTACTGACGCAGCAGTTTCAGGCTGGTAGGCAGGTAATAATTGATAAACTTGCGCATCTTACCCTGCTTGTCTGGGTCATCTTTAACCACTTTGAAAATCTTGGCAGTCAGGTCTTCCAGACGGTCGATTTTGGCAGAAAATTCTTCTCCCGGAATTCTGCCATTTATGTCACGCAGTTCTTTAAGTATTTTGCTGTACTCGTCCATGTTTTCTTCGGCACGTTTTGCAGCCGCTTCTGCCATGGCTTTTTCAGCCTGTTCACGTTTGGACATAGGAGCCGGTCCCCTTACCACCAGACAGTCAGAGCGCATGTCCAGATATGCGTTGTTGCCGAAAATACCATAGTCAATGCACTGCTGCAGATACTTTTCTGCTCTGCTTCTGGAAGCAGGAAGTGCCTCAGCAATTTCACTGATGTGCATGTAGTTGGCATCGCCCACAATAGCAGCGATTTTTTTGCGGCGGGCAGCAGCTCTGCGCATAAGTTCTCCCGCAAACAACATCACCAGACCGGAAATAATCCAGATAATGTCCTCTGCCACATCCTGAACGCCGTAGGAAATACCATCACCGTTCTGCATGCACCATACAAGGTACTGCACTGAATCCGGCAGGTTAAAAACCCCCACAAACAATGCCAGTATACCAAAACCAGTAAGTACAGCAGCAGGACCGTTTCTTTTAAACTTGTTCTTTGCTTTTTTCTGCTTTGCCGGCTTTGGTGCTTCAGCCCTGTGTTCATATCTTACGCTTCCGTTATCAGCGGCCGCTGCAGTGCTTCCACCCTCTTCACAGAGGTGTGCCACCAGCAGGCCCACGCCCAGCAGCCAGTTTATAATAAAGCCGACAACGATAAGCCAAACCGGTATATGATAGCTTCCGTTAGGATTCTTAAAGTTATCCCAGAAATCTTTTTTCCCTTTTTGTTCCATTATATTACCCCTTTCTTCCGACAACCACGCGCCCCAGCTCGTCAAGGCCTATCACCTTTTCCTGGGCTGCACGCCGCTGTTTTATATACTCTATTACCTCTTCATCAAACACTTCACCCGGACATACTATCGGAATTCCAGGCGGATATGGTATTACTGAAGATGCACATACGCTTCCCTCCGCTTCTTCCAGCAGAATTCTTTCTTTGCGGAGCGGCACTTCCGTCATCCGCAGGCTCCTGGTCACCGCTACCGGCTGAACAGGCTGAACCTCTGCAAGTCTGCGTTCCTGTGCAATTGACTTCAACGCATCCAGCAACCTTTCAAAGTCACATCGTTTATTACCGATTCCGGTCATGCACATAACAATATTGCCTGTCACAAGTTCAACGAAGATGCCCTTTTCCATAAGATAGTCCTCCAGCTGATTTCCGTTGAAACCGTAGGCGGACATATCCAGATTAAGTTTAGTGGCATCCAGCATTTTATGACGCATTATTCTCAGACCCGGCACTTCCTTTGCGGCCGCTTCGTAGAACCAGGAAAGATTTTCCGTCCAGGCCTGCATCAATTTGCTTCCACATGTTTCAAGAATATCTGCATTGATTTCCAGCGAAGACATCATAATATATGACGGGCTGGAGCTTTCGATGGCCTGCAGTCTGTCTTCCAGATCATATCTGTCAACCCGGTCTGAACAGAGATTAATCACAGCGGTCTGCGTGAAGGACGCCAGAGTTTTATGTGTGCTGTTTATTACCATGTCGGCACCGGATGTTTCTGCAGATTCAGGGAACCCCTGAATTCCATGTTTCTCAAAAAACTTAAGATGAGCACCATGTGCCTGGTCGATAATCAGAACTTTTCCTCTTTTATGTACCTCTTCAGCGATTGATTTTACATCGCTGCATATTCCATAGTAATTAGGCGATGGAAGAAGCACAGCTTCCGCATCAGGATTTGCATCCAGGCACTTCACTATTTCTTCCACGGAAACAGCACCCAGAATGCCGTATTCTTCAATGATTTCCGGGTATGCATATACCGGCGTTATACTGCCCAGAGAAAGTGCATTAAAAATTGACTTGTGGCAGTTTCTGGCCATAATAAGTTTGCCGCCTTTCGGTACGGCTGTCAGAATTGCTGCGATAAGTCCGCCGGAACTTCCATTTACAAGAAGATATGATTCATGGGTTTCATAAAGCGCTTTATATCTGTTCATCACATCCAGCAGCGGACCTTCTGCCTGAAACAGATTGTCTGCGCCGGGGATTTCAGTAATATCACAATCCATTATATTGTCAAGGAATCTGCCATAACCATTTTCCCGGTAAATACGGCCGCCTTTGTGACCTGGCATATGAAAAGATACCGGATCAGAGTCTTTATGTTCCAGCAGGAAATTTGTCAGCAAATTTTTCATGTCAGTCTTTTTCCTTTCTCATTAAAAAAGAAGAGCAAACTTTGTCTGTCTGCCCTTCTATAATATAACAAAATCTTTTATTCGTCAAAGTCTTCTGCAGATGCTTTGTCGAAAATATCAAGAACTTCTTTGCCAGGTTCTTTGTCCATAAGTGTGAACACAACTGCTGCAATAAGGCTGCAGATGAATCCTGGTACCAGTTCATAAATTCCTGTGTGCGCGAGGAATGCCAGCCAGCACACGTCCACGATTGCACCAACCAGAACACCGGCAATTGCACCCTTGTATGTGAAGCGTCTCCAGAACAGTGACAGGATAATTGTAGGTCCGAATGCGGAACCAAAACCTGCCCATGCGTTTTCTACCAGATTCATGATAGCCTGCGCGCCTTCAGCTTTACTGGAAGCAATCATGAAGCCGATGATGCATACGATAAGTACCACGATACGTCCAACCCAGAGGATTTCTTTTTCGCTTGCATCTTTTCTGAAAATTGGCTTGTAAATGTCAGATGTGAATGAGCTGGAAGCAACCAGGAGCTGTGAGTCCGCTGTGGACATTGATGCTGCGATGATTGCTGCCATAAGGATACCTGCCACAAATGCAGGGAATAATTTTCTTGCAAATACGATGAAAACTGTCTTCTGTGCACCGATTGTAAGAAGTTCTTCAGCCAGGAACATTCTTCCGAAGTAAGCGATGATGCAAGTTGCGCCAAGGGAAAGAACTACCCAGACAATGGCAACTGTTGCACTCTTCTTGATCATGGAAGGCTTTTCGATGGACATGAATCTTACCAGAATATGTGGCATACCGAAGTATCCGAGACCCCAGCCGAGACCGCTTACGATGTCTTTCCAGCTTGAGCTGAAAATACCTGTGCCGAATTCACATGTTGTAACTGCGCCGCTTGCACCGTCTGTGTATGTATATACTGTTTCAAGAGCCGCAGGGTTCATTTCCATTGTGGAAACAATTACGATAGGAACTGCAAGGACTGCAATCAGCATCAGAATGCCCTGGAAAAAGTCAGTCCAGCAAACCGCCTTGAATCCGCCGAGGAAAGTACATACCAGCATTGCAACCGCAAAAACGATCATTGCTGTCTGTGTGCTCAGTGAAGGGAATACTGTTGTAAATACAGATGCGCCTGCCACGAAGCCGGATGCTACATATACTGTGAAGCAGGCAAAGAAAATAATTGCGCAGATAATCTGAAGTGCATGGCTCTTTGTTGCAAATCTGTTACTCAGATACTGAGGCACTGTAATAGCATCTCCTGCAACTTTTGAGAATTTTCTCAGTCTCTTGGCTACGAAAATCCAGTTTGCTGCTGTACCAAGTGCAAGGCCGATACCAATCCACATCTGGCCGAATCCAAAGGCCATGATGCTGCCAGGCAGACCCATGAGCAGCCATGCTGACATGTCAGATGCCTGGGCAGACATTGCTGTAACCCAAGGTCCCATTGCTCTGCCACCGATGAAATAATTCTGTTCACCGCCGGTTTTTCTGTCTTTCATAAAGAAATATATTCCGACTCCTACGATCATTACGAAATATAATCCGAATGCTAAAATTTCTCCGTTCATAAAATATCTCCTTAACTATATTCTTGCGGACATGAGACTACAGTCCAAGCCCTGCGCTTACGTTTCTCATAAAGTCCTGTACATTGGTTACGATACCTTTTGCCGCCAGACTTCCGCGGTCGCCCAGCTTGTTTGCCGCAAACTCAGATGTGTCTACCATATAGAAGTGTACTGGTCTGATTGTTCCGTCTTCCAGCACTCTGTAAGTCGGTGTCATGTTGCCCGTTGCAATTGTATGAAGCACTGTGGCCATACCGATTACAGTTGTCGCCTTACGCACATGGGAGCGGATTGTGTCCTGACCCACATAGTTGTCTTCGTATACTTCAGGCAGAGGGCCGTCATCTCTTATAGAGCCGTTGAGCACAAACGGCACATTATGCTTTACACAGTTATAAATAATGCCGCTTGTGATTCCTTCTTCCTCGATAAACTTAGGAATGCTTCCGTGAGTATTGATAGCATTGATTGTATCAAGATGATTGTAATGGCCCATATAGTGAAGTCTCTGGTTTTCTATGTCACATCCAAGCGCTGTTCCCAGATAACCTCCTTCAAGGTCGTGTGTTGCAAGAGCGTTACCTGCAAGAAGGGCCTGACAGTAGCCCTGAGCAATAAGCTCACCCATTACTCTTCTTGCTTCAACATCGAAACTGCAGGCAGGTCCCAGAACCCATACCACATAACCGTTGTTTTCCTTTTCATATTTTAAAAGTTCTACCAGATCCTTATAGTCCTGAGTAAATGAAGTCTCTCTGCTTCTTGATTGTCTGAAAGCGAAAGTATTCTTTACGTTTTCATTGCCTTCAGTCATCCAGCAATCATCGTGAACATAAATTCCTTCGCTGCAGTCTTCTGCTCTGCCCACAACCACCAGATCATTCTCTTTTATGTTTCTGAATTCAACAACATGAATCTTTTCACCGTCCCATACCGGAACTGAATCCATTCTGCTGTCTTCTGCCAGATGCCATTCCCCGTTTATCTTAAAGTATTCCGGATATATTGAAGTTGCGTGAAAGCCCTTCGGAGCCGCCTTTGCATGAGGCGCTGTGACCAGCTTGCAGTCAGGCGCATTCACGAACTGTTCCCTTGTGAAGTCAGGATGGATATACTTTGCTAATTTAAAACTCATGTTAATTACCTCTTTCTATTTTCACAGACATATGTCTGCAGGTTTTCATTTTTGACTTTGCCATTGTAACACATTTAAAACAAGAATAAAATACAGAATTTAGTTTGAACTTTTTTTAGTATATATACCATATTATATGCATATAAATATTGAATTTTCAACGTTTATATGCTATACTTTATTCCAGACTAAAAAATGTATCAAAAATAAAACATAAAAAAATTTTAAAAAATCTATCTATAATAAGGGGTATCGTCTTATGAAAAAGAAAAATTCAAAGAATACCAAGGGTAAAATTGTATCTGCAGCATGGCAGCTCTTCTACCGTCAGGGATATGATGACACTACAATCGAAGAAATCGTAGAAGCTTCAGGCACATCCAAAGGTTCATTCTACCACTATTTCGAGGGCAAGGACGCCCTTCTCAGCTCCCTTTCCTACCTTTTTGATGAAAAATATGATGAACTGATGGAGGTTATGGATCCCTCCCTCACTCCTATTGACAAGCTGATTTTCCTCAATCAGGAGCTTTTCCTCATGATTGAAAATACAGTATCCATTGACCTGTTGTCCCAGATGCTTTCTTCCCAGCTGATAACAAGTGGTGAACGTCATCTGCTGGATAACAACCGTACTTATTATAAACTCCTCCGTCAGATTACTATCGACGGTAAGGAGCAGGGTTATTTCCGCGAAGACCTTTCCATCAACGATATTACCAAAGCTTATGCCATGTTTGAACGTGGCCTTATGTATGACTGGTGTATCGGCAGCGGCAATTATTCACTATGTCAGTATTCTGCAACTATGCTGCCGCTCTTTCTTAAAGGGCTCTGCAGATAAAAAATATGACCACCTGGCCTGCGAACCGGTGGTCATTTTTATTATTCATTTACAATTTTTTTAATCCATGCGCCTTTTTTGACCAGTATGAACCCTATCACGCATTTAATAAGATCCGAAAGCTGAGCAGTCAGGAACACTAATTGTATCGGCAGAGCTGTTAACCTGCTGGTAATGAACACAAGTGGTATTGAAACCACCCACATGTAAGCACTGTCAAACAGGAATGTAACTATAGCCTTCCCTCCGGCTCTCAAAGTGAAATATGTAGCATGTACAAATCCGAAAATCGGCTGACAGCATCCCAAAATGAAAATCAGCTGAGTTGCCAGTTCTTTGACCATCAGTTCTGTATTGTAAAGCTGCGGAAATACAGATGATACTGCAATCATCATAGAACCTGTAATCAGACAGCAAAACACCGAGAAAGCGATAAGCTGGCGGTCTTCCTGTTTTGCCTGATCCAGTTTGCCCGCACCCAGAAGCTGGCCGATAATAATGCCCACAGCGTTGCCCAATGAAAGGAAAACCACATTGAAAAGATTTCCGATGGTCATGGCAATATTCAGTGCCGCAACTACTTCAAGACCTCTTACCGAATAACACTGATTCATAAAAGTCATGCCACATGACCAGAGAACTTCATTAACGAACAAAGGCAACCCTACAACGAGAATCTGTTTTACCAATGGAGCCGGAATATGCAGACTCCGGAGAGCACCTTTTATAAACGGGTTTTTTTCTTCGTTGCGGTGCGTCCATACAGCTACAATAATAAATTCCACAAATCTGGAAAGAACAGTTGCTACAGCTGCGCCTGCCACTCCAAGAGCAGGAGCTCCCAGCTTACCAAAAATCAGAATATAGTTAAATACCAGATTAACAAAAACAGCAATAATTCCTGCTGTCATTGGCACCACAGTCTGTCCCGTTTCACGGAGCGTCCCCGAATATCCCTGAGTAAAGGCAAAAGGCAGTAAACCGATTACCATAATCCTCAGATATTTCATACCAAACCCAAGAGTGGCTTCCAGATCACCTTCACCATCACCCTTATGAAGAAACAGTTGAATAAGTGCATCACCTTTAAACAGTAATATCCCTATGAAGATCGCAGTAAGCACTATTCCTCCGATTAATTTGAACCTTAAAGTATACTTTATTCCTTCGTGATTTCCGCTGCCATAAAACTGAGCTCCAAGAATACCTGCTCCGGCAACAGCCCCGAAAATGCAAAGGTTGAATATGAAAATCAGCTGGTTTGCAATGGCTACACCGGACATCTGTTCCGTTCCTACCTGACCCACCATAATATTGTCCAGAAGACCCACAAAATTAGTGATTCCGTTCTGTACCATGATAGGAACTGCAACCATGAATACTTTTTTATAAAATTGTCTGTCACCTACCAGGCCGCCCAGTTTCGGTGCCTGTGCCGCTGCAAACTCTGTCACTTATAATTCCTCCGTTATGTTTTACGTACACGATAGTATATCACAGTTCATCCATATTGTGGGTATTTTTTATATTTTTGCGGCCGCCCCTCTTGTAACATTTCGTGAAAATGTGTATTATTAAATTCAGTTGAATTTTTCGAGTATGAATCAGGAGTTACTTATGAATATAATATGTGCGCTGCTTGCCTTTTTTATAGGCATGGCGATGAACGTCCAGTCCGGCGTCAACGGGCAGATCAGAGCAATCACTGAAAATCCTGTCTTTGCATCTACAGTTAATTTTTCAGTAGGTATGATTGCTTTACTTATTATTCTTTTTATTACCTGCGAAGCAGGCATTTACAAAATGCCTTCCCGTCAGCTTCTTGTCAGAGAAACCAAGTGGTGGATGTATACCGGAGGTCCGCTGGGAATCATCTATGTTATGGCAGGTATTCTGCTGCCGCCGCTTATCGGATACGGCGCTTTTTTCAGTACGCTGGTTACCGGTCAGCTTGTTTTTTCTGCTGCCATCGACCATAACGGCTGGATGGGTAATGCAGTAACAAAAATCGACAAACGCCGTGCTCTGGGCATTCTGCTGCTCATCGCAGGCGCTGTTATCGTACAGAGTTTCTAGGAAAGGAGAATAAGACAATGTTACAATTTCTTCTGGCAATTGCCAGCTGCATGACCGGTGTGTCCATGACTGTCCAGTCAGCAGTGAACGGCAAACTGAAAAGCATAACTTCAAATCCTATTTTTGCATCTGCAGCCAGCTTTGGCGGCGGACTCATTCTCCTTTTCATCATGCTTTTTGCTGCGCATGTCCTTGGTATTTATGAAATGCCCGGCATGGAAATGATGATGCAAACCAAACCATGGATGTATGTGGGTGGCCTCGTGGGAACATGTCTTGTTGTGGGTTCAATAATGATTCCCAAACATATCGGTTTCGCATCCTATTTCAGTATGCTGGTGGCAGGTCAGCTGGTAGGTTCAGTTCTGGCAGATGCCATCGGTTTTCTTGGCGCAGAGCCTCACATGCCTACGCCTGCAAGAATTACCGGGCTGGTCTTCCTCATTGCGGGAGCAGTGCTGATTCAGAAAAGGTAATTTAAAAAACACGAAAGGATGGGTATTCCCATCCTTTTTTATTTCATGTAGACTACACCGGCCGGTCCTCATAAGACGCCCTCTTCACCATTCTGTAAACCACCACATACATGATTACTACGAATGCGATGAACAGCAGGTTGGCTATACCTGTACCAATCATGCAGCAGGCATCGTAGAATCCGTGGAGAAATACTGCTGTCAGGTAACCGCGTATGAGGTTTCTCTTCGCCATGTCAGGCCGGCCCATCTTTTCATATTTCTTTGCACGGGCATAGAATACCCCCATGAACACAGCAAATCCCATGTGCCCCGGAATGGACAGAAAAGCCCTCGGCAAAGCCACGGAAAGGCCATAATTGAAAACATACTGAATGTTTTCGTAGGCCGCAAATCCCAGGGACACAAATACAGCATAAACCACTCCGTCGAAGAGGTAGTTGAAATGTGGATGTTTCCAGGAGAACCTTCTGAGGAAAAACATCTTGGTTCCTTCCTCAACTGCCGCCACTACCACGAAAGCCAGAATTATGTAATATGCCAGACTGTCCTGGCTGACTGTAATGTCCAGCAGGCCATTGAGAATTCCTTCAATCACTATGGAGCACAGTGCCGCCAGCACGCCGCCAAGCAGCAGCATAGCCAGAAGCCCGCCCGGTTCTTTTTCGATATGGTCGTGTCGGTAAATAAATCTCAGCAGTAAAAATGCCGGGATAACCGCTGCCAGAATGTAAACTGCCAGCACGCCTAAAACTGGTGTGAAAAAATACATAAATTATCTCCGTTTCTTTCTAAAGCAAGAGCCCACGCGAAAACCGCATGAGCCCCTTTGAATCGTCTATTTACTATGCACTATTTAGTAATCTTTTCTACGCCGCCCATGTATTTTCTGAGAGGTTCAGGAATAATTACGCTGCCGTCTTCCTGCTGGAAGTTTTCAAGGATAGCAGCAACTGTTCTGCCTACTGCCAGACCGGAACCGTTGAGTGTGTGAACGAATTCAGCCTTGCCTGTTTCTTCGTTTCTGTAACGGATACCAGCTCTTCTTGCCTGGTAATCTTCGAAGTTGGAGCAGGAAGAAATTTCAACGTATCTGCCGTAGCTTGGCATCCATACTTCGATATCGTAAGTCTTAGCGGATGAGAAGCCAAGGTCACCAGTGGAAAGCTGAACTACTCTGTAAGGAATCTGGAGAACCTTAAGAACTTCTTCAGCGTCAGCAGTGAGCTTTTCAAGTTCATCGTAGGAGCCTTCAGGCTTTACGAACTTAACTAATTCAACCTTGTTGAACTGGTGCTGTCTGATGAGACCTCTTGTGTCTCTGCCTGCAGAACCTGCTTCTGCTCTGAAGCAAGGAGTGTAAGCAGTGTAGTAAAGAGGAAGTTCGGATTCAGACATGATTTCCTGTGCTCTTAAGTTAGTTACAGGAACTTCTGCAGTAGGAATCAGGAAGAAGTCCTTCTGTGGTACATAGAACATATCTTCTTCGAACTTAGGAAGCTGGCCAGTACCTGTCATTGCTGCTCTGTTTACCATGAAAGGAGGCAGGATTTCGATGTAGTCCTGGTCGATTGTGTGCAGGTCAAGCATGAAGCTGATAACTGCTCTTTCAAGTCTTGCACCGAGGCCCTTATATACTGTGAATCTTGCGCCGGAAATCTTTGCTGCTCTTTCGAAGTCCAGGATGTCAAGGTCAGTTCCCACATCCCAGTGAGCCTTAGGTTCAAAATCGAACTTTGTAGGTTCCATGAACTTTCTGATTTCAAGGTTATCAGAATCATCTTCGCCAATCTGAACTTCAGGATTTGGTGTGTTCGGAACGTTCAGAAGAGCATCCTTAAGGTCCGCTTCAATCTGAGAAAGTTCGCCGTCCATATCCTTGATCTTTGCAGAAAGTTCCTTCATTTCTGCCATAATAGCAGTTGTGTCTTCGCCAGCTTTTTTAAGTTTAGGAATTTCCTTGGAAACTGTGTTCTGGCGGTTCTTCATTGCTTCAACTTCTGCAAGAAGAGTTCTTCTCTTTTCGTCAAGTTCCACAACATTTTCAATGCCGAAGCTGCCTTTGCATCTTCTTTCTACTGCGGCTTTGACACCTTCATAATCTTCTCTGATTCTCTTGATATCTAACATGTCTTTCCTCTTTCTCCCATCGTGTGTGTCCGGGTTTAGTTATTAAAATTAAAATAAGTTTCTCTTGTATGTTAAGTACAGTCTGCGGAGCTGCGCCATTTTTTCCTGGAGCTGAATCTGCAGCTGTGATGCAAGTTCGTAGTCTTTTTTGTCAAGGGCTTCTCTGGCTCTTGTGAGCAGTGATTTCTTTTCAAGTGAATCCTTGGCAATTTCGAATTTAAGGTTTGTGATTGTGTACCAGTTAGCCAGGTCATAGTCAGTTGCATCATCACCGTGACGCTTCACATATCCTCTCACATCATTCATATAATTAGGAAGGATTCTGTCGTGAAGTTCCGTTGCCCACTGACTCAGAACGAAAGCCTGATATGATTCCATGGCCAGCGGTTCAATTGCACCGTCACCTGCAACTGCCGCAACTTTTTCAGGATACTTGGCCCAGCCCTGCATGTTTTCCCACACGGTAGCAGGTGCTACGCCGAAAAGCTGGTTTCTTTCCTCTGCGGTGTACTCTTCGAATACATCCTTTTCGCTGCGGTACTCTCTGTCCTTTTCAAGATAAAAATCTTCTTCGCCGCACTTCTTGGACATGGACGCTTCCAGTTCCTTCGGCGTCTTGCCTGCTTCAAGGGCTGCTTTGATACCGTCCAGCATTGCGTTGTAGCAAGTTGCAATTACCAGATATGTATTGCTCTTAGGGTTCGGTGAACGGAGCTCAAATCTTGTAGCAAGCGGGCTCTTTCTGTCACGGACCAGACCTACAAGGATTGTTCTGTTTCTGGACGGCTCTGCAGGAGACCTGCCCAGTGAAGTTACAATACAAACCGGTGCTTCGTAACCTGGTTTCAGTCTGTTCAGGGAGTCTGTGCTGGAACTTACGAAAGGATTGATTGCTTCGTAGTTCTTCAGAATTCCCATGAGAGCTCCGAAACCAACAGGGTTCAGGAATTCCTCTTCAAAAACAGGCGGTGCAAACAGGTTTACCATTTTTCCGTTTTTAAGCTTTGCGGACACACCCAGATGAGTATGCTCACCGCTGCCTGCAACACCTTCCATCGGCTTTGCCATGAAAGTTGTGTTAAGGCCGAACTGGTTGAACACGTCTCTGACAACGTATTTTACCAGTTTTTCGTTATCAGCAGCCTGCATTGCACTGGCAAATTTCCAGTCGATTTCAAGCTGCTCCATAATATGGTCGTGGGCACCTGTGCTGGTAAGCTTGGACTTTACGCCGCCTACTTCCTTGTGACCCATTTCCATTTCAATTCCGTAGTAATCTAAAATTTCAATTGTTTTTTCCAGCGCAGTTCTTACAGGACCGTAAGTTCTCTTCCAGTATTGTTCCTTGAGTTCCTGGGAAGTAGAAAGGTGCTCTCTGTCCGCCTTGTCATCAGGCGTTCTTACCCAAAATTCAAGCTCTGTCGCACTGGTAATCTTTATTTCCTCAATATCGTCCACACTTTCAGCACCATCTATGTATTCAAATACATATGGGTGCTCTCTGAGCAGTTCCATCAGCTTCAGTTTGAAGTTGTCGATGGAGTCTCTCAGAATCGCTCTGGCCCCTACCTCGTTGTTATCATTGTGGATAAGAAAAGCAGGGATTCTCAGAGTTCCAACCGGCAGGCCGGTTCTGAGGTCAATGTTGTTAAAGTTGTAGTCCACATACCAGTTAACTGACATGTCAGGAATCATATCAACTTTACCATTATTAAGCTCTGCAATTTTAGGTAAGTTTACACTGGAACCGTCTGTCTGGATACCGCTTGTAAGCATGTCATCCATATCGTCCATAAAAAGCTTCACAGGGATTCTTTCGTCAGTGTCATTGCCTGCAATGTCCAGTCCCGCAAAAGATACGAACTGAACTTCGGGATGATCTTTGAGAATTCTTACCAGATCAGACTTTTCATGCGCATCAGCCGGAATGTTGAATAACATCTTGTCTAAGTTAAACTCCAGCATTTTTACCTCCTTGGTTGTATTATTACACAGGCAGCCGGGGCACTTCCTGAGAAAATGCCCCAACGCCCTTTAAAACAAAGTATTTAATAAATTAATATAGCACAAGGCCTGCTAGTTTGCAAGTTCATTGAGATACTTTTCAAGTTCTTCCATGTACTCGCCGTAACCTGCCCAGTCGCCTTCTTTCTGCGCTTCAATAGCATTTTCGTATGCTGCTGCAGCTGCTTCAATCAGTTCGGTCTGAGACATTGTGTCAGGCTTTTCTGCTTCGCCGCCTTCACCGTCACCGCCCTGTGGCTGGTCTGTTGCTTCACCACCAACGCCGTCTTCTGCATCATCACCGAAGAGTTCCACAAGACATTCTGCCAGCGTTTCTTCATAAGCGATTTCATCATCATATGCCATGATGATTCTCTTTACTTCCGGAATACTGGAGTTTGCAGCTTCCAGATATACCGGTTCTACATAAAGAAGTGATGTGTTGATAGGAATAACGAACAGGTTACCTCTTCTGTACTGAGTACCGGAGGAGTTCCACAGTGAGAATTCCTTGGAAATTTCAGTATTCTGGTCGATCTGAGCTTCAATCTGTTCAGGACCGTAAATGGTTCTGCCCTTAGGGAACTGGTAAAGTACCAGCTGTCCGTAAGCATCCCCGTCATTTCTTGCAACCATAAGTGCAGTCATGTTCTGCTTGGACTTAGGTGTGAAAGGAATGGAGTTGAAGAACTCTGCCTTTTCTTCGCCAGGAAGTTTAGCGATGTAGTAGTTAGGTTCCATCTGCTTCTTTTCCATGCCGTAGATTTCGTATGCAATATCCCACGCGTCTTCACTCTGATAGAATACATTTACGTCTTCCATGTGGTACTTACCGTATACGCTTGCCTGAACCTGGAAAAGGTTGTTAGGGTATCTCATGTGAGACTTGAGGCTTTCTGGCATCTGATCAAATTCCTTGAAAAGTGTAGGATAAATCTTAGCGAAAGTAGCCGCGATAGGATCTTCTTCATCTACTACGTAGAAGCTTACATCACCATTATATGCATCTACAACTACCTTTACAGAGTTTCTGATATAGTTGAAATCACCGTAAGGTTCTGAATATGGATAGTATGAACTCATTGTGTAAGCGTCCACCATCCAGTAAAGCTTACCGTCAGCAGTTACCATGTAAGGGTCGTTTTCATAAGCCAGGAAAGGCATAATCTGACGTACTCTTTGCATTACATTTCTGTTGATGATAATCTTGGAATCTCCGTCAATGTTGGAGGAAGTGAAAAGCTTCATGCTGCCTTCTCTGATGGAGAAAAGAATTCTGTTGAAGAAGTTCAGTTCAATACCTGCATCTCCTTCATAGTAAGTGTACTTATTGCTGTCACCGTCAGGATAGTCGAATTCCTGTTCATCAGTTCCTACAATAATATATTCGTTGGAAAGTTCGCCGAAGTATACTTCAGGTCTGTCGATAGTGATTTCTGCAACTTCAGATACAGGCGGAATATTGCCGATGAGTACATCAGGCTGACCGCTGGCAGTTACCTTATCTACTCTGGAAAGAGCGATACCATAACCGTGAGTGTACTTGATGTGGCGGTTAAGCCATGTGTCAGTAATCTTTGCTTCGTCGATTTCTCTTGTTGTCAGGAAAGTCTGAGTATACTTTCCGTTGATCATATATCTGTCAACGTCAACGTCTGCAAATGTATAGTACTGTCTGATACTCTGTGTCTGATTATAGAACTGCTTTGCAGGGTCGAAGTCGTTGATACGGATATTGTTGATTGTTTCAGCATTGTCTGTGATGTCTGAAGCAGTCAGGCTGTTGTCTGCCGCAAATGACTTCACATCAACATCGTCCAGCTGATATGCCAGCTGAGTGTACTGGATGTTCCAGTCAAGATATTTGCTTTCCTTATTGATTTCGTCAGGAGAAACTACAAAGTTCTGAATCAGGTATGATGCACCTGTTCCCGCAAGACCGATAACAATCATAATCACAGGGATTGTAAGAATCTTTGTATATTTCTTTTTCTTCATGTTTACTACAAACATGATGCCTGCCAGTACTGCAAGAACGCAGAGAATTCTCAGCATCCACAGAGTAATATTAACATCTGTGAAGCCTGCACCGTATACAGCACCTGTGTGTGCCTGAAGCAGGTCAAACTGACGAAGGAAGAAATTGATTGCCAGCATGAGGAAGAAAATCAGTCCTAAAACTGAAATCTTGCCTGATGCAATCTGAAGCAGCTGCTTGAAGTTTCCGTCGTCAAACTGTTTTCTTGGCTTCGGAGCTGACTTTTTAGCATGTCCGCCAAAAGCTTCTGCAAATTTGCTGAAAGGATCATTTGCCTTCTGGCCGCCGTTGCCGCCGAAAGGATTATGTCCGAAAGGATTGCTGCTGCCGGAGAATCTTTCTTCGGAACTCTGGCTGTAAGTATCTTCTTCCTGCTGGGCCTGCCACGCTTCCTGCGCAGGTTCTTCCTTGAACATGTCAGGTGTTCTTACAGTCATCAGAATGATGTAGTAAACCAGAGTGAGTACCACGAAACCGATAATCACACCAATCAGGATTTCATTCAGCTGTTTTAAAAATTCAAGCTTGAAAATGTAGAAAGAAATATCCACATTAAAAAGCGGGTCTGTGATATCAAAACTTGTGCTGTTTGCAAATTTAAGAATTTCAAACCACAGCTGGCTTACTGCCGTAAAGCTGGCAATAGCACCTGCCACGATTGCAAGAAGCCATGTAATCTTCTTCAGATTCTTCATATCAGTTTCTTCAGAAGAAGCAATCTTTGCAAAATATGATTTGCGCAGGTGTGTCAGGTAAATCTGCAGTAATGCAGCTACCACAATCATCGTTGGAACACCGACTTTAAGCTGTGTGGTAAGTTCCTTCAAGAAAACATCCACATACCCCATTTCTTTGAACCACATAAAGTCTGTGATGAACTGAATCAGTGCCAGAAACAGTACTACAGCTACTATAAGTACCGCCAGGACAATACTGATTTTACGTTCAAACTTTGCTTGTCCATTCATTATAAGTTATCCTCCTTAATCTCATTTATAATCATAGTCTCATCAGAGATTTTCAGGTAAACGGTCTGATATTTCACAACTTCGCTGCCGTCAGCACCTGCATATGTAATTCTGCATAATGCGTAGAATCCTTCTGCCCCGGTTCTGATTTCCCCGATTTCCAGAGCATTGATTCCGACCAGTGACGCGTCGTTGTTAACGGCCTGCCAACTGTCATAATATCTCACCAGAGATTCCATGAGTTTCTGTCCGTATGTTACTGAACTGCCATTTTCATCAGTAAACCAGTCTGCATCCACAAAAGCATCCGCTTCAGGTATCTCTTCAAAACTATAACTACTTAACATATCAAAAGTCACATCAGGCGCATATACTGCTTCCCCGATGGTTTCCATGTCCTGAGCCGCCGCTGCTATGATGCTCTCCATGTGAACATCCTTTTCTGTATCTGCAAGGACGCTGTCATCATCATCTGTGCTGCCAGGATTATCTTCTCCGCCGCCCAATATCATGTCCATGGCCTTGACCATAAGGTCGTTGGCCCATAAGGAAAGTCTGCTTTCAGGAGCGAGGAATTTCGCGGCGATAATCACGCCTTCTGCCAGAATAAGTACCAGCAGAATTCCTATAATTATTTTAGTAAATATATGTCTGCGAGGTTCGTCGTCCTCTTCGATATCGTCATAAATGCTGCCGATATTAAGGCCGCCGGTTCTGCTTACTTTTTCTTCGGTCTGAGAATCAGCAGCAGGGCCAGTGCCATCATCGTTAACAAGGCCCCTGGGAAAAACGTCTGAATATCTGAGTTTTTCTTTACTGGGCGCAGCCTCTGGCTGAGGCACCTCCTCTTTTGGTTCTTCCGCTGCGGGTTCTGCCGGCATTTCAGGCACTTCCGGTGCAGCGGATTCAGCGGCTGTCTGCTCTGCCTGCTGGTCTGTAATAACTTCCACAGCCATTGTCAGAGACGGCGCAACTATGTCTACCACCTTCAGTGGCTCAGGCTCTGCCTGGACAGTTTCCGGCTGCTTCTGCTCTCTGATTTCAGGGAAAACTTCCCCTACCCATGTATAGTCCATACTTTCCTTGTCTGCCTTATAACTGTCTTCCAGTTCTTTCAGGCGTTCCTTTTCTTTTTCGAGGAGCTCCTGGAAAGCATCGAATTTCTGATTGTATGTGTAGAATTTTTCGTCAGTCTTCACGAAGTCCGGTGATTCAGGGATGCCCACCGGTTCAAGAACCACTTCCGGCTCCGGAATATTTTCCGGTTCTGGAATGTCAGGCAGAATTTCACTTGCCCCTCCGAAAAGTGCGCCTGCAATCATGGTAGGTTCGTTCACTGCTTCAGGTTCTTTTTCTGCTTCAGGTTCGCCGAAAAGTTCTCTTTCAAGATCTTCGATTGTAAGGCCGGACGCTTCATTCTCCTGAGGCGTTTCAGTCACTTCCGCTGTCTCCGGCTCTTTCATCTCTACATTCAGAAGAATACTCTTGATTGAAGGGACTTCTTTGGTGTCCCCTTCAATATCTCTGGGTGCACTGAAGAAAAGTTCCTGTGCCGGCTGGATTTTCTCTACATTAACAGCTTTTGATTCTTTTTTCTTTTCAAGAACGCTGTCCCAGTTAAAGTCCACCGCTTCTGTCTTACGTGGCTGAGCAGATGGGAACCCATCAAGATTCCAGTCAAAGGAAACTGTTTCTTTTTTTACCTCAGCTTTCGGACTTTCAGAACTTCTGAGTATTTCTTCAGTTCTTCTCTGCGCTTCCACCTTAAAAGGAGGGTTGAAAACCACATCATCATATCTGGAACGTCTGGTTTCCCTTACCTCTGCTCCGCAGTGGGCACAAAATCTATCTCCATCATATAATTCTTTTCCACATTTGGTACAAAACATTTTCTGCCTCCGTATATTAGAAATCTGCTTTTAATCTTTTATCTGCTGCTGCAGTTCTTCTTCTGTAAAAATTCTTCCGGATCTGCCGGTATTGAAATTATCAGGGCCGAACTTCTTTACAGGAGCCGCCTTGACAATATTTATTTTTTCAAGAACGATACCATCCTTCACAGAAAGCAGTTCTTCCTTGCCTCCTTCTGTTTCTTCCGCAGGCGCCTGCATAGTTTCTTCAGAGGCTTCTGTCTCATCGCTTTCTACCATGCAAGTGATTTTACCGTCTTCATCATAACCGATTTTCACCTGGCCCCTCTCAATATTGATATTGATGTGGACAGGCTGGAATTCATCTTCGTCCATAAGATCTTCCGGCACAAGTTCTTCCTGCTGAGGCACCTCTGGCTGAAGTTCCTCCGGCTGCACTGGTTCCGGCTGAGCTTCGGGTTCAGATACTTCTTCTGCTGCCTCCGGCTGTGCACCGGCCTTCTTCGCATGTGCCGTTTCGCGGATCATGGAATCATATTCACCTTCCAGAAAGAATTCCCGCTCCTTGTCATCCGGTCTGCTTTTTACCTTATTGGAAATAAAAATTCCCAGCAGAATAATCACCAGCAGAATACCTGCCGCACCTGCAATCATTGTCTGATTATCACTGCAAAACTCTATAACTTTATCAAGCAGTTCGTTCATTAATCTTCTCCTGTCCTGAAGCATTCCTGCATCAATGTATACTTATTATATTATATAACATAATATGGTTAAATGCAAAGGAAAATCCCTTTTTATGTGGTTCTTTCACTCCTTTTGAAATGAAAAAAGGACGACTCAGCCGCCCCTTTTCATATGACTTACTTATTCTTCTGATTTTTCTGATTCTTCTGGTTTCTTTCGTTTGTATTTTCGTTATTGTTTGAGTAACTGTTGTTGTTGGAGTTACTGTTGTTTGACTGCTTATTTGCAGTTTTGATTTTACTTGTTTCTTTCATTTTCTCAATCCCTCCTCACAAGTTATTCTGTTCACAGACCTGCAAATTATCATAGGAAAAAAGAGGTTTTAAATTTTTTTAAATTTTTTCAAAAAATATGTTGACATATGATGCAGATAGTGCTATTATATCAAAGTGCCCACGAGATATGGATGATTAGCTCAGCTGGCAGAGCACCTGACTCTTAATCAGGGTGTCCAGGGTTCGAACCCCTGATCATCCACCAAACAAAATCGGATAGTCAATCGACTATCCGATTTTTGTTTTTTGCGTACTCGTGGGATTCGAACCCGAGAGGGCGCGGCCGTATGGGGAGCCGTAAAAAAAAGCTTGCGAGCAAAGCGATGCAAGCGGTCGAACCCCTGATCATCCACCATTAACTGAAGCGGACAGACTGTCCATTATACCAGTCGTTTTGTCCGCCTTAAAAATCATCATGGACAACCTCACGCAAAAACGTTATAATTTAAGCCCTAAATAACACTTCAATGTTTAACAGGAGGTCCCTATGAGAGACGGCAAAAAACTTATTCTGATTGCAGACGATGAAAAAGTAATCCGCGAGGTGGTTTCCCTGCTTATGACGGGAGACGGTTACGCTGTGGAGACAGCAGACAATGGACAGACAGCTGTTGACCTGGCATCTGCCGATGTGGATCTTTATATTTTAGATATCAACATGCCTCAGCTTTCAGGCATTATGGTCGCTTCAAGAATACGCGAGCAGTATGAGACTCCGATTATTTTCCTCACTGCATATTCCAGTGATGCTGATAAAGTCATGGGCTTTTCTGCAGGGGCTGACGATTATATCGTCAAACCGTTTTCAAACATGGAACTGCTCATGAGAGTCAAGGCCATTCTGCGCCGCAGTCCTTCATTTTCCGCGCCTGCTGAACCGGCAGCGGTTCCGGAATCCGCAGCTGATCAGCTGGCTTTTCAGGATGTTATCCTGGACCTTAACAGCCAGTCAGTAATCAAAGACGGGCAGACCATATCCCTTACTTATACAGAATTTAAAATCCTCGAGCTTCTGGCATCACATAAAAAGAAAATCTACTCCCTTGAAAATATTTATCAGAGCATCTGGGAGGAAGAAGCCGTGGGAGACGGTGCCATAATGGCACACATTAAAAACATCCGTAAAAAACTCGGAGACAACTCCAGAAGTCCTGTTTATATCAAAACTGCCTGGGGGAGGGGCTACTACATTGACTAAAAAAACACACCCCGGAAAGAAACGCCTTTCCAGAGAAATCCTTGGTATAATGGTGCTTTTACTGGTGCTGTCCATGGTGGTTTTCAGCCTTTTGTGCAGCGTGGCAACCGTTATGATTGAGCGGGTCTTTGAAAGCAGAGGAATAGTACTGGACGAGCTGCAGGAAATAAATCTTGGCAACCTCATATTCAACGTAAGCCTGCTCGTGTCTGTGGCCTTCTTTATTATTCTTTTCCTTGTGATTACAGGTGAAAGATTGTCAACGGCGCTTAACCAGGTCCGTGACAAAGAACGCGCATTAAGTGAAGAAAGAGAGCTGCTTATCCGCACACTTTCCCACGATATCCGCACACCGCTGACCTCTGTTATCTCTTATTCAGAACTGCTGACCAGCGGCGAAAATATCCCTGAAGATAAAAAGCAGGAACACCTGCTGCTGATACACAAAAAGGCCGGCCAGATAAAAGAACTGACCGATATTCTGCTGGATGGCGGCAGCCGTAATCCTGAATTTTTCGAAGATGCCGGGCTTCTGATGAAGCAACTGGCAGCAGAATTCGAAGAAGTTCTGGAGGATACTTTCAAGGTGACTGTGGACCTTAGCAGGTGCCATAAGTTCACCGGCAGGTTTGATGTGCGGGAACTGCACCGCATCTTCGACAACCTTATTTCAAACATCGAAAAATATGCTGATCCGAATCAGCCTGTAACTCTGTCTGTGAGTTCAGAAGGCAGCATGCTGGTTATCCGGCAAAGCAACTCCGCCAAGGCCGGATGTGCGCTTGCAGAAAGCCACCGCATGGGTATCATAAGTATCCGCCGTATCGCTCACAATTATGCCGGTTCTGTGGATGTGAACACCACCGGCAGTGAATTTGAAATAACTATTACACTTTCAGAATTTTAGCAGGCTTTCTTCAGAATTCTTCAGAATTACCTGACATTTTTCTTCAGAAAATCCTGTTATTCTATCCTCAACAAAACAATAAAGCAAAAAATCAAAATTGAAAGTGAGGATATGAATATGTTTACATTTTTAGATTTATTAGTAGTAGTTTTTATGGTTATTGCAGCTTCCGGTCTCCTGGCTTCATGCCTGATGTTTCTTACTAAAAAGCCGGTACTCCGCAAGGCATGTTTCTACATCACCTCAGCCCTTGCCCTTTATGTTGGTTATGTGGGCGTCCGTATAGGAGGTTCATTATTCCCGGTACAGTCTGCGGCAGGTATCGCTGTGGGAATAGCTGCAATCGCAGCTGTGGTAATGGCGCTTACAGGTAAAGAAAACGAAAAGAAGTTTATGACAGCCCGCATTATAGCTGCGGCTGCACTGGTTATCGGTATTGTCAACGCATTTTTACTGTAAGTAAGGCAAATACTTAAAAAATCAAAGAAACATATATACAAAGAGCGAAGCCCCTACGCGGCTCCGCTCTTTTTTTCTTTGTTTATTCACGCATCATATATTTGCTGCAAGATTGCAAAGCATCTGCACGCCAACAACAAGCGCATCTTCGTCAAGGTCAAATTTAGGATGATGTACAGGATATGTACATCCCTTTTCAGGATTTCCTGTGCCTACTGCCATAAATGCAGAAGGGACTTCCTTTGCGAAATAAGCAAAATCCTCTGCGCCAAGAAGCGGATTAGGCATCATGCCGCAGCTTTCTTCCCCGAAAGCTTCTTTTGCAACTGCCATGGCATAGTCGAGAGTTTCAGTATCATTTACCATTGGCGGTAAACCGTGTACCACATCAATGTGACATGTCGCACCATAAGCTTCACATAAGCCCTTTACTATGCGTTCCATGTTTTCAAGAATGTAGCCACGAGTTTCCTCCTTCTGGCAGCGGATTGTACCCGCAATCTTTGCAGAATCGGCAATAATATTAATTGCGGATCCGGCTTCAAATATGCCTACTGAGAAAACTGCTGAGTCAAAAGGATCCATGCGGCGAGACATAAATGTTTCCATGGCGCCGATTACTTTAGCACCAAGTGATAAGGCGTCTATCGTCTGATGAGGCATTCCCGCATGGCCTCCTTTGCCCTTGATTTTTATATAAAATTCATCTGTGGAAGACATCATTGGGCCATATTTGAATGCCAGTTTTCCAACAGGAAAATCATTGAACACATGAAGTCCGAAGAAATGCTGTATTTTGTCAGCCATTCCTTTTTCCTGAAGGTCAGCAAGCATTACTCTTGCGCCACCAAGGTTAGGACCTTCTTCTGCAGGCTGGAATACAAGAAGTACATCCATCGGAAGTTCATCTTTGTGTGCCTGAAGAATTTTTGCTGCGCCAAGAAGCATCGCTGTATGCGCATCATGGCCGCAGGCATGCATTTTGTTGGAAATCTGAGATTTGTATGGAACTTCGTTTTCTTCCTGCAGGCACAGAGCATCCATATCTGCACGGAGTGCCACCATACGGCTGCTGTCACGGCCTTTAATCAGTCCGAAAACACCCATCTTGCCCGGAATAATTTCGATACCCCAGCTTTCCAGATTACGCTTCACCAAAGCTTCTGTGTTATGCGTATCAAAACCGATTTCAGGATTCATGTGCAGATAACGGCGGTTTTCGATAACCTCTTCATGAATCTGTATTGCCTCCTGACGGACAACTTCCATAAATTTTTTATTAAAATTTAATTCCATTATTTCCCCCTGCTTTTATCTTTTACTGATAATTCATCGCTACAGCGCCAAACATGAAGATGCACTGGACTACGAAGCAGATACCAAAGAATGGCATGAACCATTTATAGTACTTTCCAAGAGGGATCTTAGCCATTGCACAACCGATTACTGCGAAGCCTGTAGGCCATAACAGGTTGGAGAAACCATCACCAAACTGGAATGCCAGTACAGCAATCTGACGGTTCATACCGATCAGGTCTGCAATTGGAGTCATGATTGGCATAGATACTGCTGCCTGTCCGGAACCGGATGGAATCAGGAAGTTGAGCAGTGTCTGGAAAATAAGCATTGCAACGCTGCTTGCATATAAGGAAAGTTCATCAATTACGCTTACACATGCGTTAACGAGTGTATCGATAATTACGCCCTTTTCAAGAACAACCAGGATAGCTCTTGCAAAACCAACGAGTAAAGCACCCATTACAGCTCTTCCCATACCGTCGATGAAAATTTCAACAACTTTGTTAGGGCTCCAACGGTTAACAATACCAAGGTAAACTGCGAAAATAATGAATAATGCGGAACACTGATTTACGTACCAGCCCTGAGTCAGAAGACCCCATGCCATGAAGCCTACAGTTACAAGAAGACCAAGAAGTCCTAACTTTCTTGCAGTTGTGAATTCAGTGTTGAGTCTTTCTTCATCGATAACCATATCGCCCATGTCCATACCATACATAAGGCTCTTAGTAGGGTCTTTTTTAATTCTTGCACCGTACCAAAGTACATATGCAATAAGAATTGCAGTCATAACTGCCCAGATTACAAGTCTGTATCCAAGACCTGAGAACATCTGGAGTTCAGCAATCTGCTGTGCAACACCGATAGTGAATGGATTAACTGTTGCAGATGCGAAACCAATACCTACAGGGAACATAGAAATTGCAAGGCCGACAATAGCGTCATAGCCAAGAGCAATCGCTACAGAAACGAAAATTGGTACGAATGCGAAAATTTCTTCGTAGGATAATGTACCTGTTGAACCCCACGCAGAAAGAATAACTACGATAATTGCAATAATTACGCTTGCATACTTAGGCTGAGCCTGAGTCTTTCTTACCATCAGAGCGATCATAGCATCTACAGCACCACTTCTTTCAAGCATGTATAATGCTGAGAAAGCAGTGAAAATCAGGAATGAAATTGATGCTGCTGCAATAAGACCTTCCTGGATAGACACGAACATCTGGAATGGGTTAACAGGTGATGATTCCACAAATGAGAAGCTTGTAGGGTCTACTACATTTCTTCCACTGTTAGGATCCAGATATCTAGCATACTGACCAGCAGGAACGATCCATGTTGCGATCATTGCGATAATCAGAATTACGAATAAGATGACGTATGCGTGCGGCATCTCTTTTTTTGTTTTAATTTTAGGATTTTTGTCGTTTTTCATTGTTCTTCTCCTCTCTTACAATGATTTACCGTAATTTCACTCTAAACCATGGAGTAACTCTAGGGTCAAGGCAGTTTACTAAATTCTTGTCAAAAAAAATAAAAAACCGTCCTTTTTTCAAAAGAACGGCCAAAATTCATATATTATATTTTATTTAATCGGAACCCAGAAATCGTAGTAATCCACACTCAGCTTTATGTTATTACGGACTGACATCGTTCTCAGCATAACAGATCCAGCTACTTCATAACCATTTTTCAGGATATAATCTCTGACGGTTCCCAAATCACTGTAGTCCCTGTCAGTATAAAACCTCAGGATTGCATGAACACATTTTTTAGGTTCAAGTATTTCAAATTTATCCGCAGGAAAATCCTCATGCTCCGACAGACGCTCATCATCCAGTAAAGTCATGGCATAGTCCATGGCACTTTTTCTCATTTCCGGATTAAGCCAATCCATTTCCGTATCAAGAAAGTTTTCTTTGCTCAGAACAAACGTAAACTTAGGTACCTGTTCTCTGGTGAGCTGCTGGAAAGCCGCCATGGTGTCTTTCATCGACATTCCGATATCCTTGTAAATCATCCGAGGAGAATCTTCCACAGTAATCTGCCCCATCTGCATAATGGTATTGCTGAAGCTCTTCTGATAGTCCCGCACCATCATCTGCAGTGACTTAAGTTCCTGAATCTTTTCATCAATGAGCCTGTCCTGCACCTGCATAATGGCTTCCGCCTTCTCAATGGTACTTTCATTAATCATCATTCTTATATCTTCAAGAGGCATACCAAGACTCTTCAGTCTCATAACGTAGTCAAGACAAATAAAGTCAACTCGGCTGTAAACCCTGTATCCGTTATCCTCATTTTTAACAGGTGAAAGAATTCCCATTTTGTCATAAAGTCTGAGAGTATCCCTGCTTACACCAAAATATTCTGCCATTTCACCTACGCTGTAAGCGATTTTCTTTTCTTTCATCTGGTCCACTTTTTCCGTAAATACTGTCCCGAATTACAATACAATACCTGCCACAATATAAAACACCGCGCTCACAACCGCTGCAATCAGGGCGTACGGCAGACTATTACGCACCAGGCTGAAATTATTCAGTCCCGTACCGGCAGAAATAAGAAATACCGGATCTGCGTACAGACAAGTATTAAAACCAAAAATAACTCCGGACATCATAGCACCTATTACCAGGGCAGGATTAACATCCACTGCCTGCGCAAGAGGTAAAAAAATAGGAATCGCAATAACCTGAGTCAGCCAGTAGCCACCCGTTGCAAACACCGTAGCTCCCACAAGCACGAACGCCAGCAGAGGCAACGTCCATCCCGGCAGTGTTCCGCCTATTCCGCCTATAAGGATTTCAAAAAATCCCAGCTCTTTGTTGGCAGAACTGAGCATAAAAGCAAAGCATATTATTATGGCCATGGTACACATGGATTTTGCGCCTTCGAAAAATAAACTGAAAAACCCTCCGGGCGTCATGATTTTCTGGCTTATGTACATTATCGCTGAAACCACAATTGCCGCAATTATTCCGTAAACCAGGCTATTGTCATAAATCATGGTAACTATCATCAGTACTGCAATAGGAACAATTGCATTCATAGCACCTGACGGAGTAGTATTCTCAGGCATTTCAATGTCTATAATGCTGTTTTCAGTCTTTTCGTTTAATGCTTCTCCGCCCTCTGCAACACGCAGGTAGGCTTTTTTCATCATTCCCACCTTCGGGAAAGCACCCGGAATCATAAGTAAACATATTGCGGAAGCAATAATCGGATAAAACATGAAGGGTATGCTGGCAACATAATCGTCATAACCGAATCCTTGTTCCGACATAAGCCCAACAGTAAAGGCTGTCCAGCTTGAAAAGGGAATGAGCACACAGAAAGATCCTGCCAGAGTGTTTGTCTGATGAGCCAGATGCTCACGCGGAATTCCGCAGCGGTCAGTAGTTTCCCGCATAACAAAAGGCGTCGTGAGCACACTTATATAGTCGTCCACGAATGTGACAAGTGTAAGTAATGCAGCCACCAGCAGTGCAGATCTAGGGCCTTTGAGGCGTCTGGAAACAAGATCCGCAAATCCCAGCATTGCTCCGGATTCCTGCAGTATTTTAATAAGCCCGCCGAAGCACATCAGCATAATCATTACAAACTGATAGGACTCGTTGGACAAAGTTCCGTAAATCATTTCAACATAACCGGTGAAGAAGTTCTTTCCATAAAGAATTACTGCTGCGGCAACAGAAGCAAAAAACATCGGCTCTGCAATTTTTTTAGTAATCAGTGCACTTGTTATCAATATAATTATCGGAATAAATACTATAATATCGTGGCCCATAAGGTCCTCCTCCGTGCGGATTTTTTTCATATTATATAATTTTATAATAACATACGTAGACAAAAAAAGCAAAACCGCAGGCTCCCCATTGCCTGCGGCTTTTATTCCGGCTTGCATCTCATATATTTTCATTCCCTTTAAATCAGCTGTTATATATTCTTTTCAAGACTTAAAACACATTACAAAATGAACTCATTTCCCCTGGAGTTCTGCCTGCCGGAATGATTTAAAAAGAAAGGTAAAAAAGGGAAGGAAAAACTATATAAACACGATCAGGGCGGACCGCTGTCGAAGAAGCTTAAACACGGACAAAACAACTTCTTCCGGCTCTGCCCTGCATCATGTTGCAACTTGATTATATGGCCGGAAACTAAACTTAAAATAAACAGACAGGAAGTTTTATTGTGAAAGTTGTGTGACCACCGGTACTCTCTGCCCATACCAGACCGTAATGAAGCTGAACAACCCTCTTCACTATGGCAAGTCCGATACCGTTGCCCTCAGTTGCGTGAGAACGGTCAGACTGGTAGAATTTGCTGAAAATCCGGTCTCTTTCGGCTTCGGGGATTTCTGGTCCCTGATTTCTTACGGTTACTACGACAGTCCCACCTGCCGGTTCTTCTGTTATGGCGATATGTATCCTTCCGCTTGCCGGCGAAAACTTTACAGCATTGTCGATGAGGTTTATCCACACATGCCTGAGCAGCTCCACATTGCCCTCAATCATATGCTCGTCAAAATCCAGCATCATGTTGATATCCTTGGCAGTCCACTTCTTTTCGAGAAGAATTACTGCTGAACGTATCTGCTCGGAAAGATTAAACCAGGTAATGTCGGTCAGGATTGTCTGATTCTCAATTCTTGTCATGTCAAGCACATTGGTTGCCATGCGTGAAAGCCGCTCGGATTCTTCTTCGATTATGTCCAGATACTCCAGCTTCTGCTGGTCCGTCAGGTTGCCTTTTTTTATGAGCTTGGCAAAGCCCAGAATTGATACTATAGGCGTCTTGAACTCGTGAGAAAAATTATTGATGAAGTCCGATCTGAGAAGTTCAGTGTTCTGCAGTTCCTCGGCCATTTTGTTGAAACTGTCGCTGACGCCGCCGGTAATCTGCCCATCGCCCAGGTCAATGCGGGTGTCGTATTTGCCGTCCGCCAGCTTGTTCATCCCTTCAATTACCGTGGAAATCGGTTTCACCGGTACCTTTCCGAAGAAAAACGCCATGCACGTTCCCACACAAAGGCTGGCCCCTGCGTTTATGAGCATGATTATAAGAAGCCCTCTGGAAGAGCTGGGCTCATCAAAGGAAATTATTCCGGTCTGCAGCAGGGTGATGATTACGCCGCCTACAATCAGGAGCGCGACACCCATGAGCAGGAAATTTACTATGGAAAAGAACAGAGTCAGTTTGAAGCGGTAATTGATTTCCTCACGGTCGGCCTGCTCAAACCTTTTGTTTAAATTTGCGCGCAGTTCAGTCTTTTTGTTCATTGTCTGCTTTTCCTCCGGCGTATACATGTTTTACTGCCTTGTAGCCAAGGCCTCTTACGCTCTCAATGGAAAACTCCGGCCAGCCCTCAAAGCGTTTGCGCAGACGGCCGATGTGCACGGTCACGGTTTCCCATCCCGTTTCGCTTTCAACACCCCAGATTTCATCCATAAGTTCAATGCGGGTAAAAATCTTTCCCGGATAAGAAAGCAGCTTGTATAGAAGCTGGAATTCCTTCTGCGGAAGAACCTGGGCTTCTGCGCCCCTGACCACGGTCAGGGAATCGTAATCGAGGATCACGCCGCCGATTACGATTCTGCGCTCGCTTACGATGCGGGCGCGGCGCAGAAGGGCTTTGATGCGGAGTAGCATTTCCTCTTCATCCACAGGTTTGGTCATATAATCATCCGTGCCCACCAGGAAACCCTGCTTCCGGTCCTGAGGCAGCTGTTTGGCTGAAACCATGAGGATCGGCAGGTTGTTGTCAGCTTCGCGGAGTATTTTGGTGAACTCGTATCCGTCCATTTCAGGCATCATAATGTCCAGCACAACCAGGTCGATGTGCTGGCGGTCCATCACGTCCAGAGCATCTGCCCCGTTAACTGCGCAGCTCACGGTGTAGCCTTCCGCCTGCAGCACCGCCTCCATGAGCAGCCTTGTATTTTTATCGTCATCAACTACTAAAATATGAAACATACTATCACCTCTGCAGGAATTATATACTGTCAGCGTAAACTGAAAATAAATTGGTGAATATATTTTACATTAAACGGATGGCAGATACAACCCGGCCACGCTGCTTACGTGAAAACACCACCCTGGAAGTCGGTTCCGGCAGGCCGGGTGGTGTCGGAGTACCCATTGGGCGTCGGAATGCAAGCGTAACACCACTCTCTGGTTCCGTTCTGGCTCCGAGAGTGGTGTTTGGGTTTACCTTTATGGGCTTGTGCAAAGACAAACACCACTCTGGAGGCTCTTTTCGGAGTTCAGAGTGGTGTTTTGCGGCCGTGGTGTGGCCCCGACAGTCAAAAAACACCACCCGGACTGCAATTTTTCGCAGCCGGAGTGGTGTTTCAATGTCTGATGAGTGTCTGGAACTGTATGAAACACCACTCTGGAGGCCGGTTCCGGCCGGCCGGGTGGTGCATGCTTCTTAAATCAGTTGCTGACCTGATGATTTTTAAATATCCGCACCGCAGCAGCCGCTGCCAGAATGCTTACAAGCAGTGCTGCTGCCAGCAGAATATACTGCCAATCCAATACCTGTCCGAAAAGAGCAACAGGTCTGTAGCTGCTCCATATCAGCGTGCCGCGCATAATTGTTGCCGGCATTGCACTGAAAAGGCTGTATATAAAGTCCAGTCC
>JAFQHT010000017.1 GCA_017397825.1 Bacillota bacterium
AAGCACTGCAGGTACTATGTACCTGCTTTTTTTATTGCATTTACCGTATCCGCACGACTGAAGGACGGCAGCACGCGAGCGAAGCGAAGCGGGCGGTCAAGTCCTGTCTCCGCAATTCCAAAATGATGTGAAAAGAGCTTGAATCGAGCATATATTGCTTTTTTTAAAGTCAGAAACAAATTTACTCAATATTTTCGACAAAATATTGATTTATTTACAACTTTATCTTTTAAAAAGCAATGTGAGCAGAAAGTAGCCGGTCAACTCATCTCTCCGCAGTATCGAGCACAAAGCATTTGACAAAAAAAGCCCTGGGGAGTACATTGTAATTAGCAAAAAATATAGGCCCCCAAAAGGAGACAAAAAATGAAAGGCATTAAGAAACTTGTTACTATCATGCTGGCACTGGCTCTTGTACTTACAGCAGCAGTACCACACATTACAGACAGTGCATATGCAGCAAGCAAATCATCAACAATCAAAGGTGTTGAAGCATCAACAATCAAAGCCAAAACAACTCTGACTGACGAAGGTAAAATTAAAGTTTCCTGGACAAAATCCAAGGGATATAAAGTAGATTATTATCAGATTTACCGTGCAACCAGTAAAAACGGTACCTATAAAAAAATTTACACTACAAAATCAGGAAGCGCCAAGGCCTTTACAAACTCTTCCGTTACAGAAGGAAAGAGATATTATTATAAGGTTCGTGGTGTCCGCAAAATCAACGGAAAGAACTATTATACACAGTGGTCAAATAAGGTAAATCGTACGGCTAAAATAAATGTAACTATTAAATATAACTTTGAAGCGATTAAATTCGACTCCAGTGAAGACGCCTACAAGGACAGTAAAGGAAATGTGATGGTTTCCATTGAAGCTATTGCAGATTGCTTCGATGCAGAGCTTAAGTTGAAAGACGGCAATAAATATGCTGAGATTTCCAAGACCTGGACAGAATGGACTGCACCGTATTGGGAGGATGTAGCTGGCGATGTGGCTCCTGATAATTATCCGGTTTGCCGGGAAATGTGCTTCAGAGAAGGTTCTCTTGAAGGAAAGATGACATCTGCTGATATGCAGTATAGTGAATATACAGGTAAATCAGAAAAAGTTACAGCTGAAGATGAAGAATATAAGCTTACATCTAAACCTGTTCTTAAAAATGGCAAGTTATACGTAGCACTTGAAGACGTAGCTAAGTCTCTTTGCCTGGAAGTTTTCAGCAATGAAGAAAAGACCGAGTATACGATGGTGCCATATGAAGCTTACAATATAACTTGGTACTACGACAGGGAAGGAACAATAAGGGGCGATTGGACAACGCTAAATAATTTTGTTGCATTGCAGAATAATAAAGGGGTCTTAAAAGCAGAAATTGTCAGAATAGATGTGACTGACATTGCAACTAAAGAGAAAACAAAAGATATTGAATTTCAGGAGTTTGATAAGCTAAGTACTATAAACAGTTTCCTGGATTGGGGACTTGATATTTCTACTGCGTTAACGATGGTAAAATTCCCGCTTGAAAAGGAAGATTCATCTTACGAGGTATCTGCACAAGTGAAGCTTACCAAGCTAAATATGGTGACCGAAACTATATGGATTAAATTCGTATTGGAATAATTTTCACACATGAACAGCCAAATAGATAAACACGGAGACAAAAATGAACATCAGAGAACTGGCAGAAAAAAACAGAAACTACATAATCGAGCGCAGAAGATATTTTCATCAGCATCCTGAACTCAGCTTCCAGGAGTGGAAAACCACAGCAATTATCAAAAAAGACCTTGAAAGCATGGGCATAGAAGTGCAGACTTTCGGCGATCATCCGGGCTGCGTGGGCACTCTGGAAACAGGACGTCCCGGCAGAACCATCATGCTGAGAGCTGACATTGACGCTCTGCCGATACAGGAAAAAACAGGCCTTAAATTCGCATCTGAAAGACCGGGAATCATGCATGCCTGCGGTCACGACACCCATGCAGCAATGCTTCTTGGAGCTGCTAAAATCCTCAGCGAAATCAGGGACGAACTCAACGGTACAGTAAAATTCCTCTTTGAGTCAGGTGAAGAACTGGCTGAAGGGGCGGAATATTACATAAGGGAACATGTGCTGGACGGTATAGATGCCATGTTCGGACTGCATATCTGGGGGACTTTTGATGCGCCGTATCTTTGCGTGGACAGCGGCAGAAGAATGGCCTCCTGTGATATTTTCAACATCAAGGTAAAGGGCGTACAGGCGCATGGCTCCGCACCTCACCTTGGCAAGGATGCCATCGTCGCATCAGCTGCGATTATCACAGCAATACAGACTTATGTGAGCAGAGTCAATGACCCTACCAACCCTCTCGTAGTGACCGTCGGCAAAATCAGCGGCGGCCAGCGTTACAATATAATCTGCGGTGAAGTGGACATGGAAGGAACCATCAGAACCTATTCCACAGAACTCCGCGAAAAGATGGGCGCAACTCTGGGCCAGATTATCAAAGATACTGCCAGGGCTTACGGCTGCAGTGCTGAATTCAATCTGAACCTGAAGCATCCTGCAGTTGTAAACGAAGACCCTGAACTCAGTGAAATTGCAAGAAGAGCAGCCATTGAGCTTTACGGTGAAGAGGGAATCAGACCGATGACCAATGTTATGGCATCTGAAGATTTCTCCATGTTCATGCAGAAAGTTCCGGGCTTCTTCGGTTTTGTGGGTGCCCGCAATGTTAAAAAAGGAATCAACTATTCCAACCACAATGACAAGTTTACAGTGGACGAAGACTCCCTGGAAAGAGGCGCAGCGCTTGAAGCACAGTTTGCGCTGGATTACCTGAGAAATAAGGACAGTAAATGAGCAGTATACTGAAACAGGAAAATATAATAATGACTCAGGGCAGCATACTGAAGCATATAATAAGGTTTGCCCTGCCTCTTCTGATCGGCAATCTTCTCCAGCAGACATACCAGCTTGTGGACATGGTTATTGTGGGAAGATGCATTGATGACGGCGGAAAGTCGATAGCTGCAGTAGGCCTTGGGACACCTCTGATTTTTATGATGATTGGTTTCTTTATAGGGTTTTCAACGGGGGCAGGAGTGTTTATTTCCAATAGTTACGGTGCGCGGAATATGCTTCAGGTAAAAAAGGGAATAAAAATTTCCTTATGGCTGGCAGCATGCATTTCTGTTGTTGTGACCATAGGTTCCATTACCGCATGCGACTGGATGCTGAGGACAATAAACACTAATGATGAGATTTTCGAGTTTGCATCAGTCTATCTGAAAATCTATGCAGTGGGTTTTATTCCTATGCTGATATATAATATGGGGACTTCCGTTCTTCAGGCATTAGGTAATTCAACATCACCATTCTGTTATCTGGCAATTACATGTGTGATGAATATAATACTTGACATTGTTCTGATAGGCGTTTTTAATATGGGCGTGGCAGGTGCTGCGATTGCGACTGTTACTGCACAGGTTATAGCGTTTTTGCTGATTATCAGCAAAATTAAGAAACTCAGTATTTTTAAAGAAAGATATGATGAAGGAAGCATTCAGACATTCAGCGGGGGCCGGATTGTAAGAAATATTCTTATGCTCAGTCTGCCTCTGGCTCTGCAGCAGATAACTGTTGATTTATCCAATCTTATTCTTCAGGGAACAATTAATCTGCTGGGCACAAGTGTGATTGCAGCTTACGGAATTTTTGGCAAAATCGATGGTTTTGTGCTGCTTCCAATTAACAGCTTCGGAGTGGCTATGACTACTTTTACAGGACAGAATTTTGGAGCAGGAGCATATGAAAGAATTCTCCGGGGCAAAAAAATAGTTCTGACCATGTCTGTGGGAATTACATTATTGATAAGTACGGTTCTGCTGATAATAAATAAGTCAGTAGTACTTATATTTGAAGATACACCGGATATTGTATATGCTACTGTGGAAATGGGCAGAATAATGCTGCCGTTCTATTTTCTTCTGGCCGCAGTTAAAGTGTTTACAGGCATTTTTAATGGTGTCGGCAAACCGCTTCTTGGGTCAGCGGCGCTCATTTTTTCACTGTGTATTGCCAGAATAGGTTTCAATATGGTGGTGTTTCCTATGATGCAGTCATCTAAGGCAGTATGCTACTCATATATTTTTTCATGGATTGTCTGCCTGACCATTGTCTGTCTGGAATATGTGCTGCTGGTAAAAAAAGAAATTGTAAGAAAGTAAATGAAAAGAAAAAACTGCCTTTTCAGCCGTTTCATGCTGATAAGGCAGTTTTTTTATTGGTCTAATAATCGATACCGATGCCGGCCAGAGTTCTGAGTGCGGCCTTGAGAGCTTCCTGCTGTTCGGGAGCCATCTGGGCCAGAACATCTTCGTTGGTCTTATCAACGATAGCCAGAATTGGTTCTTTCAGCTCCGCACCTTTTTCAGTAAGAACGATTTCAACAAAACGTCTGTCGGCAGGGCTCACCTGTCTCTGGATAAGACCCTTTTTTTCCATTCTTTCAAGAATGCCGGAAATCGTTGAGTTTTCAAGCTGGAGCTTGCCGGCGATTTCTTTAGGGGTTTTGCACTCGTTCTGCCAGAGGCAGAGGAGTACGCCGTACTGAACCGGTGTCACATCATAAGGTGCCAGACGTGTGCTTACCTCCTGAAAAACCTTATGCTGGGCACTGGTAAGTAAAAAGTTTATACACTGCGAAAATTCCATGTTACTGCTCCTTCAGTTCTTTTAAAGCTGCAGTAAGCTTAGGCAGAATTTTGTGAAGATCTCCTACAATTCCAAGGTCTGCAATCTGCAGCATAGGTGCTGCTTCGTCCTTGTTGATTGCCAGGATAAATTCGGAGTTTTCCATACCGGCCATGTGCTGGATAGCACCGGAAATGCCGCAGGCCACATAAAGATCAGGGCGTACTGTTTTACCGGTCTGTCCGACCTGACGGTCATGAGGCATCCAGCCTGAATCGACTGCGGCTCTGGATGCGGAGACTTCGCCGCCCAGAACTTCTGCCAGATCATGAAGCTTGGAAAAGTTTTCTGCGTTGCCTACACCACGGCCACCGGATACAAGAATCTTTGCTTCTGTAATATCCAGAGACTTGTGCTGAGCTTTTACTACTTCTCTTATTTTAACATTCATATCGGCAGATGTAAACTCAACTTTGAAGATTTCTACTTCACCTTTTCTCTCAGGGTCAGCTTCAAAAGCTTTCATTACGCCTGGACGTACTGTGGCCATCTGAGGACGGTGATTTTCACAGAGGATTGTAGCCATGATGTTGCCGCCGAAGGCAGGCCTTGTCATGGCAAGGAGTTTAGTGTCTTCTGTGATGGAAAGGCCTGTGCAGTCTGCAGTAAGACCTGTATGGATACGGGAAGCGATTCTTGGAGCAAGGTCACGGCCGATGGAAGTTGCGCCGTAAAGAACGATTTCAGGGTCTTTTTCCTTGATGATTGCAGTTACTGCTTTTGCGTAAGGTTCTGTCACATAGTCCTTGAGCATAGGGTCATCAACAACTACAACACCGTCAGCACCGTGGGCAATAAGTGCAGCCGCCTGGTCAGTAATGTTGTGGCCGATAAGCATGGCGTAAACTTTCTGATCAAGTACTTCTGCAAGTCTTTTGGCTTCACCGATTAATTCAATACCAACTTTCTGAAGTTCGCCGTCTCTCTGTTCGGCGTATACATAAATATTTTTACTCATCTTTCAAACCTCCTGCATTAAATGATGTGCTTTTCCTGCAGCTTGGCAATAATTGCAGCAACAGCTTCATCGTCTGATAAATCCTTAAGGACTGTACCGGCGCCCTTTGCCTGCTTTGTGAAAGATTTCATAACGCGGGTAGGTGAACCTTTGAGACCCAGGTTTGCTTTATCAACTGTGTCTTCAATGTCTGCAAGAGTCCACAGCTTTACTTCTTTTTCGCGGTAAGCATCCATTACGCCGTGAACGGTCATATATCTAGGAGTTGCCAGCTGTGATAATGCAGTCAGCAGGCAAGGTGTCTTGATTTCGATGATATGATAGAATCCTTCGAATTGGCGCTGTACAACCAGAGTGTCTTCAGATTCAACCTGGATGTTTTCAACGTAGGAGATCTGAGGCAGACCCAGATGTTCTGCAATCTGAGGACCAACCTGTGCAGTATCGCCGTCTATAGCCTGACGTCCTGTGATGATGATATCGTAGCCGATTTTTTTGAGAGCAGCGGCAAGGGTTGAAGATGTAGCCCATGTGTCTGCACCGCCGAATGCACGGTCAGAAAGGAGAATTGCTTCGTCACAGCCCATTGCAAGAGCTTCACGGAGAGCAACGTCTGCCTGAGGAGGTCCCATGCAGAGAACTGTTACAGTGCTGCCTGGGCACTGTTCTTTTAACTGGAGAGCAGCTTCAATACCGGATTTGTCATCGGGATTGATAATGCTCGGCACACCGTCTCTGATAAGTGTATTGGTTTTAGGATCAAGTCTGACTTCAGTTGTGTCAGGAACCTGTTTTATACATACAACAATTTTCATGATAATTTCCTCCCTGAATTACTTAAGAATTTTGCCGGCAACGATCATTCTCATTGCTTCAGATGTACCTTCGTAGATTTCTGTAATCTTGGCATCACGGTACATTCTTTCAACCGGATATTCTCTGGAATAACCATAGCCGCCCATGAGCTGAACACAGTCACGTGTAATCTGAACAGCAACATCGGAAGCAAACAATTTACACATTGCAGCATAAGAAGCGTAATCTTCGTGATTGTCCTTGGCTTTGGCAGCTCTCCATACGAGGAAACGTGCTGCGTCAATTTTGGTCTGCATTTCTGCAATCTTGAACTGTGTGTTCTGGAAGGAGGCAATTGTCTTGCCGAACTGTTTTCTTTCTTTAGTGTACTTGATAACTTCGTTGAGGGCGCCCTGTGCGATACCTACAGCCTGTGCACCGATACCGATACGGCCGCTGCCGAAAGCTTCCATAGCCAGCTTGTAGCCCTTGTTTTCAACGCCTACAAGGTTTTCGGCAGGAACCTTTACATCAATCATAGTTACTTCGCAGTTCTGTGCAGCTCTGATACCCATACGAGGGATATTCTTGCTGACTTCGAGGCCAGACATACCTTTTTCAAGTACGAAAAGTGACATGCCCTTAACACCGCCGGCAGCTCTGTCAGTAAGTGCGAAAATGAAGAAAATATCAGCAAAACCGGAGTTTGTGATGAATACTTTCTGACCGTTTAAGATGTAGTGATCGCCGTCTCTTACTGCTGTGGTTTTGATTGCACTTGCGTCGGTACCTGCACTTGGTTCAGTGAGTGCGATGCAGCTTACCTTGCGGCCATCGATTAACGGACGGAGAAAAGCTTCTTTCTGATACTCTGTGCCGTACTTTTCAAGGAGCATGCAGCCCAGAGATGCGTGAACTGAAATTGTAATGCCTGTGCTGGCATCAACTTTGGACACTTCTTCCATGCAGAGAGTATAAGTGAGTGTATCTGCACCTTCACCGCCCAGTTCCTTAGGATACTGGATGCCGAAGAAACCAAGCTTCTTCATTTTTTCGAGAAGCTCCATGTTATATTCTTCTGTTTCGTCCATTTCGCGGGCGAGAGGTCTGATTTCGTTTTCAGCGAAGTCGCGGAAAAGTTTCTGCGCAAGCTGTTGTTCTTTAGTCAGCGTGAATTCAACCATGTGGTGATCCTCCTTTGATAATATGATAAATTAAAAACTTAAACAAAATTAGCGGACTAATAGTTCGCAAGCTAATTATATAGCATGCGAATTATTTTGTAAATAGGAAAATTGAAATTTACATTATGTAACACCCATGGACTTTTTGCGACAAAAAATGTATAATAATATGTTATCAATTTTTTGGAGGCAAAAATATGCAGTTAACAGAAGCAGTTAAGAATTGTAACGGCTGCGGCGCCTGCGTAGTGGCGTGCAAGCTGGTTTGTGTAAAGATGGAAGGCCCGCTGGAAGGCCGCACTAAAAAAACACCACATAAGAATGAAGACGGATGTAATAAGTGTAACGCCTGCGTCCTTTATTGTCCTCTCTACAATCCGGTAACAATGCCGGAATTCAGGGACTTTTATGAGTTTAAAGAAGAATTCGAAAACAGAGATATGCCTGATCTTTACCGTCAGACAATGAGAAGTGTCAAAGCAGGTCAGTACACTGAATTTATCGGAACTCTCTGCGAAATTGCGGCGCTTAAATCTCTCATGGGAGATAAGTTCCGTCCGAACCTGAAAGTATACCCTCTCTACTGTGACGAGGAAAAGAGGGCAAAAGACCCTGCATGTCAGGTGTGCATGTTTTATAAAGACGAAAAATAAAAGAGAAAGATAAAAAAGAAAGATAAAGAGGATTGTCATAAATGTTTGATTCCAACAGTGGTTTTATGTATGCTCTGACGGCAATTGTAATTGCTTTCGTAATTGCACAGTCAGTGTATTTCCTGTACAGAGCCCTGAAACGTGCAAAAGAGCTGGGCATGGATATGGGAAAAATCAAGAAAGCAATGGTAAGTACTGCAGTGTTCACAATAGCACCGGCGGTTTCAATTCTGCTGGGCGTAATCGCACTGAGCAAATCCCTGGGTTTCCCTTTCCCTTGGCTCCGGCTCAGCGTGCTGGGAGCTCTTACATATGAAACTTCAGCTGCTGCATCTGCGGCTTCAGTAATGGGTGCAAGCCTTTCCAACGCGATTACAGATCCTCAGGTTTTCGTGACTATTGCCTGGGTAATGACTCTGGGTATTATCGTCAGCCCGATTTTTGTGTGCCTGTTTGGTAAAAAGATCGAAGGCGGAATTACTAAAATCAAGGACCGAGACAGCAAGTGGGGCGATATTTTTATGGATGGCCTTTTCCTGGGTATGATTTCTGCTTTTCTGGGAGTTGTGTTTGCTGATGTGAGCACAGGTCTGACAGGCTGGATCCCTGTATTTGTAATGATTGCGTCCGCTATTATCATGCTCATCTGCGGCGCGCTTAAGATCTTTCTCAAGGCAAAATGGATCGAAGACTATGCTCTGCCAATCAGCCTGCTGGGCGGTATGGCACTGAGCCTTCCGATTACCGATTTTGTCAATTCATTAGTTTAGCGGAGGTGGCCTGAGATGAAAGAAAACAAAAATATGCAGACTCTCAATTACCGCGACCAGGTCCATCACTTCGGACGTATCTGGACAGTAATTGCTCTCTTTTTATTCATCATGGTCCCTGTGGCAATCTGCGTTTACACAGGCGTGTGGCCGAAAGCGGGCGACCTGCTCAAGGGACTCCTCAGCGTGGCACCGATTTTCTGGACAGTGGGTGCCATCGAAGTTATCACATACGTTCCTATGCTTGGTACAGGCGGTTCTTATCTGGGATTCGTAACAGGTAATCTGACCAACCTGAAGGTACCTTCCGCCCTCAATGCAATGCAGAACATGGGCGTGGAAGCTGACAGCGAAGAAGGTGAAGTAGTATCAACCATTGCCATTGCAGTTTCTGCAATCGTTACAACTGTTGTAATCGCTGGGGGCGTACTGCTGCTGGCACAGATCAGACCTTTCCTTGAATCTGAAATGATGCAGCCTGCATTCGACAACCTGCTTCCTGCACTCTTCGGCGGGCTGGCAGTAGTGTTCGTATCAAAGAACTGGAAAATCGCTCTGGCTCCTATGATTTTTATGATTGTGCTCTTTGTGTGCGTGCCAAGTCTGGCAGGCTCCGTAGGTGTGCTGGTGCCTGTAGGTGCACTCATTGCAATCGCTGTAGCGAGAGTTTTATACAAGAAAAACCTGCTGTAAGGAGGAAAACAAATGTGGATGATTATTGGATTTTTTGCAGGATTTCTTGCCGTAATTCTGGCGAGAACAGCAATGTTCAGACCAAAGGCTGAAACAAAGCCTGAAATAAATAACTGGGAATTTGACGGTGATGCGGCAGTTGACCATCTGGCACAGATGATCCGCTGCAAAACCGTTTCATACGACGATACAACTCTGGAAGACAACGCTGAGTTCGATAAGTTCAAAGCGCTACTGAGAGAGTTTTATCCAAATGTTTTTGAAAAGTGTGAATATGAAGAAGTGGGCAGAAGAGGCATTTTCCTCAAGCTCAAAGGCAGGGGCGACGGCCAGCCTTCAGTATTCATGGCACACTACGACGTGGTTCCTGTCATGGAGGAACTGTGGGAAAGAGACGCTTTCTGCGGCGAAATCATAGACGGCGAACTCTGGGGCAGAGGCTCCCTTGATACTAAAGTAACACTGTGCGGAAGCCTGGAAGCAGCAGAAACACTCCTTGCTCAGGGATTTGTACCTGAGAACGATATCATCTTTGCTTACGGCGGAGACGAAGAAACAGCAGGTGCCAGCGCAGAGGCTGCTACTGCACTCCTTAAAGAAAGAGGAATTGTTCCTGCATTCGTCCTGGACGAAGGCGGTGCTGTGGTTGAAAACGTCTTTCCTGGGGTAAAAGAGCAGTGTGCGGTAATCGGTATCGCAGAAAAGGGTCTCATGAACATCGACATGACCATCAGAGGAAGCGGCGGGCACGCGTCCACACCGCCTCCTAAGTCAAACATCGGCCAGCTGGCTGATGCAGTTGTTGCCATCGAAAAGCATCCGTTCCCTCGTGAACTGACCAAGCCGATTGCAGAAATGTTCGATACTCTGGGCAGAAGATCAACTTTCCTGTACAGAATGATTTTTGCTAATCTCTGGTGCTTCATGCCTGTTCTGGACATGATCTGCAGAAAGTCCGGCGGCGAGCTCAACGCAATGATGAGAACCACAGTGGCTTTCACCAAGATGGAAGGCAGCGATGCATATAACGTAATGCCTCCTGAAGCCAGCATTGGCGCAAACCTGAGACTTATGGGTTCCATGACCACAGATAAGGCGGTTGAGTACCTTAACAAGGTCGTAAACAATCCGAACATTGAAATCACAGTTGCGCAGGGTATGGACCCATCACCTTGCTCAGTGACTGATACAGAGGGCTGGCAGCATCTTAAAGACGCTATTTCACAGACATGGCCGGAAGCGATAGTTTCCCCATATCTGATGCTTCAGTGCAGCGATGCCAGATACTATTCAAGAATCAGCCCTAACTGCTACAGATTCAGCGCAATGCACCTTTCTTCAAAGGAGCGCGGCCGCATCCACGGCAACAACGAGCGCGTGCCTGTGCAGACAGTTAAAGACACAGTAAAATTCTACTTAAATATTATTTCCAAGAGGTAAAAAGTTTTGAACAAACCAATTTTAGATACAATTAAAGAAACCTGCGAAATTTTCGAAAAATATGAACTGACCAAAGGCGAGCTGGCCCGTGCAGAGGAACTTGCGTACAAGCTGGAAAACCAGAAAATCACTGTTTCCGTAATCGGACAGTTCAAGCGCGGCAAATCCACTCTGGTAAACGCAATCCTTCAGGACAAAATCCTGCCGGTAGGCATTGTGCCTGTAACTGCAGTAGTTACAACCATCGAATACGGCGAAAAGGCTGCAACCGTTCATTTCAGCAACGGTATCATCAAGGAAATTTCCTTCGATGAAATGTCATCCTTTATCAACGAGCAGGAAAACCAGGACAACCACCTTGGCGTTTCACAGGTTGCTCTTTACTGCCCGGCAGATTTCCTGGCAGGAGGCATGACTTTCGTGGACACACCGGGCGTAGGCTCCGTGCACCAGAAAAATACTGACGAAGCATATTCCTATGTAAAGGAAAGTGATGCTGTAATTTTCATGCTTTCTGTGGACAGCCCGATTAATCAGATTGAAATCGACTTCCTGAAAAATGCCAAGGAATACGCGTCCAAGTTCTATTTCGCAATCAACAAAATCGACTCTATCGACGAAGACGATCTTGCTGACTACCTTGCATACTGCAGAAACCTTATCTGCAAGCTGATGGATGCGGATGATATCAACCTTTTCCCTGTCAGTGCCAAGAAAAACATCGGTATCGATGAACTGAAGACAGCAATCCTGGAAGACTGCCAGACTACAGTAAAGGACATTATCGCAGATTCCGCGAAGCTGAAGATGCGCGACATTGTTGCAAGCGCTCTTTCTCAGATCACTCTTTACAGAACAGCGCTCCAGCTTACCCATAAGGAATTTGACGAAAAATTCGCCGAAATTGAAGCAATGTTTGCTGAGGTTCAGGCGGAAGCCGCAGAGTTTGCAGAACATTTCAGAAGTAATCCGAGAATGCTGGAAGCTCACATGAACGACATAAAGAATCAGCTCAGTGCCAAGGTTTCAGAGCTTTTCGGCATCGAGTACCACTATAACATCAGTACTGTGGACTTTTTCCGCGGGGGAGTGGCCTGCGAAGACGGCAGCCGTGACCTGCGCGAAAGCTTCACTGCAGCAGTGGGCGAGCTCTGTGCGGATCTTAAAGAAACCCTCATGGCAATCTTCATGCACCGCGAAGAAAACGCCTACAAGGTGGCCCGCCGCATCAACGACCTTAACCGTCTGGTGCGTAAGCTTGTGCAGCTGAGGGGCGAACTGGCTGAGTAGGTTTATATGCAGAAATGTGTCGAATTATGCTGTAACATGTCGGAATTATAAAGTTGACATGCAACACACGTAAATGTAAAATATTTACATAAAATATTATAATAATTACGTGCAAAAAGTTGATTTTTCTATTCCGATTGAGTATAATAAGAGCAAGGGAAGGTGAACCCATTTCACCGGTGTGGTCGACACCTAAAATCCGAAATCGAAGCAGAACGAACGGGTCTGCAGTTGGCGGACAACAGAAAAATCCGAAATCGGAGCAGGATAAACAGGCCTGCGGTTGGCGGACAACAGAAAAATCGGTCGTATGAGATCTTGCACTATGTGCAGGGTCTCTTTTTTTATGGTGGGTATGATGGAGAAAAAAGATGCTGTAGAAGTGATTATAAAATGTGCCAGATTGTATAAAGATAATCTGGCCGGCAAGATATTGTTATTAGTGTGTAAAGACAAGAACGGAAATGAAGAGTCTGTCGAATTGCATTTTGATGGCAGTAATTTTTTACATCTGACAGGGTGCAGAGCAAAAGATGGCCTTACAGCCAAATCATTTTACAGGAAATGCTTATCAAAAAAATTGAGTATAAATGATTTTGAAATGGCTGAAGACGGGACTACTGTACTGAAGCTTAAGGTTCTTCCCGCTCTTATGGAAAAAGGTCTATCTGCTAAAATGATTGGTGATTATGATGGCCGTCAGCCAAGATTATATACTGACAAACTGGCGGGTAATATAAGGGGATGTATGGGGTTCAAAGAGGTAATTCCCGGAAAATATGTGCCGAATACCGTACTAAATGTTGATATCAGAAAACAAGCGATAAATGTAAAGAAAGTAACAGGAATTTATATCAGAAATAAAGGTGAAACAGAATTTAAAAGAATCCTGTAAACTATAAAGAGACTCTTTTCGTAAGGGTCTCTTTTTTACTACATATTCTTATCAAATGACATTTTAGCAGCCCTGACGATGTCTTCGATTATTCTGATCTGCTGTGTGGTGCAGCGGATGAGAAGCTGGTTGATTTCGTCCAGGGAAGTGCTGCGTACGGCAGGGTTTTCGTCGTAGAGCAGATCGTCGGTACGGACTTCAAGTGCCTGCGCAATATCGACAAAAACCGACAGGCTCAGCTTGGTATTGCCGGTTTCAATGTGACTCATGTGAGTGTTGGAAATGCCCACTTTTTCGGCCAGCTGGTCCTGTGACATGCCGCGTGCTTTTCTGATTTTTCTTATTCTTTGACCAATTTCGTAATAATTCATGGTTTTACCGCCTATTTACTTAAAACTTACTTGAATTGTATAGGCTGAAGTGCTAGAATAAAATAAACTGTATAGACTTTTTTATGTGCATATAGTTAAAATCAGAAAGGAAAGGGAAGAAAAATGAAGAAATTTTTAATCACCATGATGTGCGTGGTAATGGTGATCGCAATGATGCCAGCAATGGCGTTTGCTGAAGGTGAAGTGACACAGGAACCAGCACCGGCGGAAGAAACAGCAGATTGGTACGGTGATGGAACTGCGACAGAGTTTGTTTTAAATGACAAGGCTGATTTATTATCATTTGCATCAAAAGTTAATGATGAAGGAATCAGTTTCAACGGAAAAACCGTTAAGTTAGGTGCAAATATTGACCTTGCAGGAACTGAATGGGTGCCGGTAGGACAGACAGGTGGATTTTATGCTGGAACATATTTCCAAGGAACTTTTGATGGGCAGAGCTATACAATCTCTAATTTAACTATCACAAACACAAATCCAGGTGGAAACTATGCGGCTGGTTTTTTTGGCTTTATTGATGCTGCTAGTGCTACAATTCAAAATGTGTTTTTTGATAAAGCAACAGTAAGTGGACATCATTGGACTGGTGTTGTTGCAGGATATATGACTGGCACAATTGATAATTGTTCGGTTACAAATTCAATTATTAATTGCACACACGTAAATGATGATGCTGACGGAGATAAAGTAGGCGGTATTATTGGGTATATGAACTCAGGAACAGCTACTATTACCGGAAATACTGTATCAAATTGTACAATTAATGGAAATAGAGATGTAGGAGGAATAGTAGGTGGTGTAGTAACGACAGCTACAATGACCAATAATAGTGTAGAAAAAACAAGCATTTCTTATATAACAGAAAAGACATATGCTTCTGCAGGTTTAATTGTAAGTGGAAGAACTGGTTTTGTGCCAGATGAAACCAATACAGCAACAGATTGTATAATTACTGCAGGTGGTCCTGCTGTTGCTAAAGTTGGGGAAACTGGCTACAACACATTAGCAGATGCAATTGCAGTTGGCGGCACAGTTACATTATTAGATACTATCACACTTTCCGAAACTATCGATATTACCAAGAATGTGGTAATTGAAGGTAACGGAAATACAATTACATCATCTGCAGATGTGGCTTTCGTTATTAAAGATGGAGCAACTGCTACAGTTAAGGATTGTACTATTAATGCAGGTGTTGATGCATTCTATCTGGGTGTAAAGGGTGATAAAGACGACAGCACTACAACTGCAACATTAAATATCAATAGTGATGTTGCAGTTACTGCGGTTGATTGTTGTGCAGTAGTCTATGCAGGAACATTAAATACTGAAGGTGCTTTAGAAAGTACAGGTAACTTCTGTGCTATCCAGGGTTCTGGAGCTAACGATAATGCGACTACAGTAATCAATATCAAAGGTGGTTCTGTAACGCATAAGACAGATGTAGCAATCTATCAGCCACAGGCAGGTACACTTAATATCAGCGGTGGTACAATTACTGGTACAACAGCAGTTTATGTAAAAGCTGGCTTATTAGATGTTACAGGTGGCACAATTGTTGCTACTGGTTCAAAGGCAGAATTTGAACACAGCAATAATGGATGTAATGCAACTGGCGATGCAATTGTTATTGAAGCGTGCGCAGACGGATACAATCCACTTTTCACGCCAGAAATTAGCGGTGGTACAATCAAGAGTACTACAAATGCTTCCCCTGTAGCTACATACGAATATACTGAAGCAGACAAAGCACCTGTAAACTTTATTTCAGGCGGTAAATACACATCAGATGTAACTTCATACCTTGCATCCGGTTATTTCTGCAGCAAGGAATCTTCTGCAGCAGAGGCAATGTACATTGTACATACTCACGGTACTTGCAACTTAAGCCACGAATACTGTGCATACACTTGTGAAAATATTTGTCATGTTGCAAGTCACGAAATCTATGTTGGTGACATCACTGTTCCAACAACTCCATCTACTCCATCCGCTCCAAAGGATGACGTTGTAACTAACGAAACAACTAACACTGGCGCTGCTGGTGAAACTACAGTAGCTCCAACAACTAACGCTGACGTTTCTGCAAGCACAACTACTACTAAGACAGAAACTGGCGAAGCTAAGACTGAAACTAAGGTTGAACAGACAACAGCTGATAAGATTGTTGAAAATGCAGTAGCAAACAAGTCTGAAGAAGTTGTTATCGACGCAACTACAGCTCCTGCTCCTACAACTGGAACTACAGGAACAACAACTCCTGCAGCTGAAACTACAGAAGCAGCAGTTGTAATCCCAACTCAGACTATCGAAACAATCGCGCAGCAGACTGACGCTGCAGTTACAATCAAGACTGACGTTGCAGAAATCAAGCTTGACAACGCAGCAGCTGCTGCAATTGCAGAACAGGCTGCTGACAACGGTACAATCAGCATCGTTGCAGTCAAGACTGATGAAGTTGTTGTTGAAGAAGAAACAGTAACAGGCGAAACTGAAAAGGTAACAGAAGTTCACTTTGAACTTAAGGTTGTTTGCTCTGAAAGAGGCGTAATCGGCGATTTCCAGGGCGGTACAGTAACAGTTACAGTTCCAGTTCCACAGGACATGCACACTGAAGAGCTCGTTGCAGTTTACATTGACGCACAGGGACACTACCACAGAGTAACTGGCGTTAAGAACGCAAACGGCACATTCACTTTCACAACTGACCACTTCTCCAGCTACGCAGTAATGACAGCAGAAGAAGCTGAAGCAGCAATCGCAGTTCAGAAGGCAGCAGTTGAAGATATTAAGTTCAAGCTCAGCTCCAAGCTCGTAAAGAGAGCTAACGGCAAGAAGGCAGTTAAGCTCACTTGGTCCGATGCTGACGTAGAATTCGAAGGAATTGAAATCCAAAGATCACTCAAGAAGAACTCCGGATACGGCAAGAAGGCATACTTCACAACTAAGGAAGGCGCTGAAAGCTACACTAACACAGCAGTTAAGAAGGGCACTCGTTACTACTACAGAGCACGTGGATTTGTTACAATCGACGGCGAAGTAGTATACACTCAGTGGTCCACAAAGGCTTGGAGAAAGGTTAAGTAATTAACCGATAAAAATTTTGATAAATCAGAAACCCTGATTTATGGTTTTTTCTTATTAAGAATGCCGGCAGCGCACACTGCCGGCATTCTTTGTGTGTAAATGCAGAAACATTGGTTTTATGCAAAATTACATCAGAAATCCTGAAAAATGTTGAAATCAGGTGCAGTTTGATAGAAAAATAAAAGCCTCAGACCATAAAAACGCATGGTTTGAGGCTTTTTTGTGATTTTGGCGCTCAATTTTCTATCAAAATCAGTGAATAATGCTGTTTTTAGGGTGTTTTGATAGAAAAATGCATAAAAATTATTTATCGGCAGTCCTGGAAGCGTCCATTTCTTTGGTCAGCTTGTCAAGCCACTGTACCCACTTGATGGCAGCGCGTTTGTCGGGCTGCGGGATTATGTAGTATAACACTTTTTTGCTGTAAATGTCGAAGTGGTCGCCGACGGAAGCCGGGAAGGCTTTGATCACTGAGGTCGGTTCGGTGAATTCCAGTGGCTGGCCGTAGCACTGACCGGTAAATGTGATGGAGTCGCGGGTCATGACGATGTGGCCGGAACCGGCGGTTTTGTCCATGTTGCCGTCAGGGCCGACTACGCCCAGCAGGAAGTCGGAACGCATTGGTTTGTCCAGGTCGATCATTTCTTCCTGCCAGAAGAACCAGTCGTTGATGCGACTGAACGGGCCGCCGTGTAGCTCGTATTTGTTATCCAGGTGGGCTTCCAGGCCGCAGAATGAGCACCATATACGCTGCTCGTCGGAGTAAATGCGGAATTCCTGCAAACATTCAGGACATTTATAAAGGATGCCGTCAAGACCTTTGGCAGGGGCTTTGCACTTGTATGTCACGTCGATGAAAATCTGGTCTTCATCGTGGAGGATAGCGCGGTCGAGGACAGCGTTGATTTCGTCAACAGAAGCGGCAGATGCAGCATCAGCAGAAAAAAGCTTTTCGCTGGTAACGTGGATTTTTCCGCGGCGGAAGCCGGCTTTGCCCCACTTAGGCAAGGTTTTGTATGCGCCGTTTTCGGTGATGCAGTAAACATCAACGCCCAGTTTTTTTATAAGTTCGGCGGTGCCTTCAGTGACCTGCACAGAGTGGCCGGAACATGACAGGCGGCCTTCCGGGAAGATTACGATGATGTTGCCGGACTCCTTGGCACGCATGATGTTCATGATGGTCTTCACGTCAGGGCAGAACATTTTTTTAGGAATTACCTGCATCTGCTCCAGAATCCAGCGGGTTTTAGGGTTGACCATGAAGTGCTGGCTGACTATGAAAGTCGGGCGGTAAGGCAGCAGAGCCTTGGCCACCAGCAGAAAGTCGATGTTGGAAACGTGAGGGCAGACCACGATGGAAGGTTCTTTGATGTCTTTCAGTGCGTCCAGCTCATAAGTTGTGCGCAGCCAGAATTTCAGGAACAGGCCCACCAGGAACATGCCCGGATAATATATAAAAGGATTCGGTTTCTTGATTATTTTTTTATTTGATTTATCTGCCATAAGAAAAATTCCTTTCTTAAGTAATTTACCTAAAGTATACCAATTTGCGGCGCGTATATCAAGCAGATTACAGCTGAAAATCATTGACGCAGACGCAGAAAAAATATAAATTTAAGGTGAGGGTTTTCAGTAAGCCCGACGACCAATTACTGAAAAGGGAAGAAAATTTTTCATACACAAAGGAGGGACGCGCGTGGATAACGGTGCAAGTAGCTACCGCCGTTTTATCGATGGCGACAAGAGTGCCTTTGAGGAAATCGTGGACCTGTACAGGGAACCGCTGATTTTCTTTATTTACAGATATACAGGGGATCTGGAAACCGCGGAAGATCTGGCCGAGGATGTTTTTGTCGAGCTCATAATTCACCCGGACAGGTACCGTTTCAGGAGTTCCCTCAAGACATATATATTTACAATCGGGCGCAATAAGGCTGTGGACTATATAAGAAAGCACAGCAGGCTCACTCTGGTGGGCGAAGAAAGCCTGGAAGAGCTGGCAGACCTTGAGTCGCTGGAAGACCATGTGGTGCGCAGCGAAGAAATGCGCCAGCTGAGCCGGGCACTGGGTCAGGTAAGCGAGGATTACCGCATGGCGCTCCATCTGGTGTATCTTGCGGACTTATCCTATGATGAGGCAGGCGCTGTGATGAAAAAGTCCCGGAAACAGGTGGAAAACCTGGTTTACAGGGGAAAGAACGCCGTAAGGGCAGTTCTTGAAAAGGAGGGGTTTAACATTGAAAAATAGAGACGAATTCATACAGAGTGTGTGGGAAAAAAGTGAAAAAGCTCTGGCAGAGGAACGGGCGCAGAAAGCCCGCCGCCGCAGCATTTACAAGCTTGGGGCTGCGGCCGCAGCATGTTTCATGCTGCTGGCCGGCGCAGCCGGCCTGGGCGGGCCGCAGGCGGTTTATGACAGCATCTTTGGTGTGGGCAGTGACAGTGCCGCGGCAGGCAGTGCAGTTATGGAAGGTGAATCCGCAGACGGCAGTGTTTATGACATCGAAGTCCAGGATATGGAGAACACTGCCGCAGACGGCAGCGACGACATGTTTCATGGAGCAGATGTTTACGATGGGGCGACAAGTATGCCTTCAATGGCACTGGACGGGGCGCTTAATCTGGGTGGGCTGAACGACAAGGAACTTTACGGCGAGCTGCAGAGACAGACTGAAGAAGCTTCCAAATCCAGGGATGACAGCTGTAAAGACCTGATGGCCTATGTTTTCCTGCCGACAGGCATTGAAATTGAATGTTACGGAGACCCTGACGGGGTAGCAATGTACACAGCTGATGAAGACGAAATCATGAAATATATGCAGTGGTTCGGCAGCCTGCCGGAAAATCAGGTGCTGACCACTGAAGAATTCAATAATCTGAAAGAAATTCCGACCGGATATTATAAGTTTACCATGGACTGCAGTGTGGACGCGGAAACGGAAGGCAGTGACAGAGTTTTCTGGCTTATAGGTGAAATCAGCCTTCCGTAGCGGGCCACTGCGGGGAAAGGAGTATTGAGATGAAAGAGTTTATTAAAAAGTTTACGGCGATTTCAATGTGTCTGATATTGGCAGCCGGTCTTGCAGCCTGCGGTCACGGGTATGGTACAGACGGCCCGCTGGAGGAACAGATTAACATAGAAGAAGGGGATAATATGGACGGAAAAGACGGCAAAACACTTAAACTAATTGACGAAGCCTGGGCAGCAGAGGATAGCAGCGATGCTTACTCTACCCTTGAAAACCTGCAGAACGTAACGGAGCAGGTGCATGACCTTTCCATGGAATTATTAATGAAGGGCATGCAGGAAGGAACCAGCAGCATGATTTCACCGGTTTCTATCCTCATGGCCATGGCCATGGTCGAAAACGGCGCCTCCGGAGTAAGTCTTGAGCAGATGGAGGAAGCTTTCGGCTGCGATGCAGAGTCTCTTTCTCTGTGGCTCAGAGCATGGAAAAGTTCCCTCAGAACCAGCGAAGACACCAATATGAATGTGGCCAATTCTTTCTGGTTCAGAGACTCTGAGTCTCTCCAGGTGAAGGAAGAATACCTGAAAACAATCAGCAGTATGCTGGATGCTCAGGCATACAAGTCTGCTTTCAATCAGGGGACTGCAGATGATATGAACCAGTGGTGCGACGACAACACCTACGGAATGATAAAGAAGATAATCAACACTCTTACTCCGCAGGATATGACAGTTCTTCTGAATGCCACAGCCTTTGAGGGGGTCTGGGAAGAGCCTTATGAAGAGTACCAGATCCATGAGGATGAGGTGTTTACCAAGGAAGACGGCACTGAAGAAAATGCTGTCATGATGTACTCACGAGAGGGTGTTTACATGGAAAATGACCAGCTTACCGGCTTCAGAAAGCCTTACAAGGATGGATACAGTTTCGTAGCTCTTCTGCCGTGTGATGGCCTGAGTGTGGCAGACTGTGCCAGAGGTCTGGACGGAGAAGCCTGGCGCGGTCTCATAAGCAGCGCGCGCAGCGAAAAAGTAAATGCTGTTATTCCTGAATTCACATCTGCGTTCCGGATGGATAATCTGATTCAGGTGTTCAGCGATATGGGTATTACTGATATTTTCGCACCGGATAAGGCAGACCTTTCTGCCATGGCAGAGCTTGATGGCGGCCAGCCGCTCTTTGTCAGCGGCATAATTCACAAGACTTTTATTGAAGTCAACAGAAAGGGCACCAGGGCTGCAGCGGTAACAGGAATCAAGGTGGGGACTACTGCATTCATGCCCGAAAAAATTTACGATGTCCGTCTGGACAGACCTTTTATATACGCAATCGTTGATGATGCTACCAATACCCCGATGTTTATCGGGACTACAATGAGCGTGGCAGCAGAACAGTAGCAAAAGGAGGGGTAAACATGAGAATTTTAAAGAAAATTTTGTGCCTTGCAATGTCGGCACTGATGATTTTTTCCATGGCAGCCTGCGGCGGTGGCAGCGGAAGCAGTGTTCTGCCATCTATAGGCGGCCAGTCAGGGGAGACTGTGGAGCTGACGGCAGATGTGGGACTCAGTGCAACGCCTCTGGCTCCGGACAGGTACTGCCCGGTAGGCGAGTATGAAAGTATACGTGCCATGGCAATGAAGCTTTTTAAAGAAACTGCCAAGCTCAGCGAAGAGGAAAACCTGCTGATTTCACCGGTTTCAATTATGACAGCTCTTGCAATGGCTGCACAGGGGGCAGAGGCAGAGACCCTGCAGCAGTTTGAGGAAGCCTTCGGCAAAGATGCTGTATTCTTTGCGACTCTTATGTCCGATTATGCTGACACAATTACCATGCATAACGAAACTGCAAAGGTGAATATTGCAAACTCTGTATGGATCCGTGATGATGAAGAGCGGCTGACGGTGAAAGAAAATTTTTTGGCCAAGTGCAATAATATGAGGGCAGTGGCTTTCAGATCAGCTTTCAACAAGGGCACAGTCCGCGACATAAACAAGTGGGTTGAAGAAAACACCGATGGTATGATTGATTCAATTATTGATGACATTCCGGATGCTGCGGTAATGTACCTTATCAATGCTCTGTCATTTGATAATGAGTGGGAACGCAAATATGAAGGATATCAGCTCCGCGACGGAACTTTTACTGCTGCGGATGGTGAGAAACAGAAGGCAGAATTCATGTATTCAGGCGAAAATGTTTTCCTGAAAGATGACAAGGCCACAGGCTTTATCAAGCCTTATAAAGATGATTTCAGTTTTGTGGCAATCCTTCCTGACGAAGGGGTGAGTGTTGAAGAATATATAGCCGGAATGGACGAAAATACTCTGTCCGACCTTGTGGAAGGAGGAAAGGATGCTGAGTATGTAAGCACTGGTCTGCCTAAGTTTACAAATGCTGCGTCGGAAAATCTGGTGCCTGTGCTGGAAACCATGGGTATGAGTGAAATGTTTGACGAAACTGATGCGGATTTCGGCGCCATGGCAACATCTGCCCGCGGCAATATTTTCATTATGAAAGTTGCCCACAAAGCCTTCATCGAAGTAGACAGCAATGGCACACGCGCAGCTGCGGCAACTATAATGGAAGCCGGTGACGGTGCGTCACCTGTAATGGAAGAGGTAATTCTCAACCGTCCGTTCATCTACATGATTGTAGACGACTATGCCAACGAAAGTCTGCCGCTTTTCATCGGCACTGTGGAAACCATGGAGTAAGGCGGTGAGAACCATGAAAAAATATATTGTAATGCTTCTGGTGATAACCTGCATGACCATTTTGCCGGCCTGTTCAGAAGATACAGGAAATACATGCACAACTGAAACGAACCCGGAAAACTATTCCGTACCGGCAGAGAAGCTTTCCGGTGAACCACCGGTTCTGACAGTGATTTGTGGCGATAAATCTGTTAATGCTCTTTCCGGGAACTATGAATGGGAATTATATGATGGCGGAGAACTTGACAGTGCAGCAATCGCCTGCGGAGTCCATCCTTTGCAGTGCAAAGATATAACACCTGTGCTGAATGTACCGGGAGGAAGCACGGTGAGTCTCACCTTTGGTGATGCACCTCTGCCCGGCAGGCTGAATGTTACCTGCTACGATGCAGCGGACTGGGACAACATGGACGCCCCGGGCCATATGTTGGACATTATGGAGTCAGCGCCGCCACAGATAAGGCTTGCAAAATCTGCAGCGATTTATGTAGTAAATGCAGAGTGGAACAGTGAAGCTGGTTATGGCGGTAGTGCAGAGTACTCATTCTGTACTGAATAATATGAATTTGCAGAAATGTTTTCTTTTTGACCTGTTTCGTTTTCCTTTTGGAAAACAAATCAGTTGATTCAGAAAACATTTCGTTTTTTGTGTGTCGAAGATTGCTGAAAACAGCCGGAATTGGCGTAGCGGTTCAGTGCCATAGGACCATTTCGATAAGTTCTGACATATTTCGACAGAAATACAGCCTTAAAACACTCATCAGTTTTCCAAAACTGCCCAAATATTTTCTGAAAAGAAAACTTTTCCCCGCAAAAAGAAAACCTTTTCCGGAAAAACGGCTTGCAAACCAGGTACGACCACCTCTTTACAAATTCTTTCTCCGGTGCTAAAATGTTTCATGGACGCCCGGAAGGGTATATATAAAACATGTTAAAATACACAATTCAAGGAGATATATAGAAATGAACGCACATTCAAATGTAAAAAAAGTTATCGGTGTAGTTTCCGGTAAGGGCGGTGTTGGTAAATCATCAGTTACTTCTATGCTGGCAGTTGCTACACAGAGATTAGGCTATAAGGTGGCAATTCTGGACGCAGATATTACTGGTCCGTCCATCCCACAGGCTTTCGGAATCAAGGACAAGGCAACAGGAACTGACGAAATGATCATCCCTGTAGAATCCAAGACTGGTATCAAGGTAATGTCCGTAAACGCTATTTTAGAAGATACAACTGATCCTGTAGTATGGAGAGGTCCTGTGCTCAGCGGCGTTATCGAACAGTTCTGGAATAACGTAGTATGGGAAGATGTTGATGTGATGTATGTTGACATGCCTCCTGGAACAGGTGACGTGGCGCTGACAGTTTTCCAGTCACTTCCTCTTGATGGTATTGTAATCGTAACTTCACCTCAGGAACTGGTTTCCATGATTGTTGAAAAGGCTGTAAAGATGGCTCAGCTCATGAACGTACCTGTAATCGGTATCGTTGAAAATATGTCCTTCTTCACATGCCCTGACTGCGGCAAGAACCACAGAATTTTTGGTACAGGTCATGTTTCTGAAGTTGCTGCCAAGTACGAAATCGCTGAAATTGCAGAACTGCCTATTAACATGAAAATCGCTGCAGCATGCGATAAGGGTATGATTGAGCTTTTCGAAGGCGAATGGCTTGATGATATGGTAAAGGCCTGCCTTGCTGCTGATAATCCTGACAAACACGACGGTATGCCTCAGCCACCTGAAGGATGCACAGGCGACTGCTCAAGCTGCGGAGTTGATGGCTGCAGTTCCTGCCACTAATCATAACCGGATGACATGTGTCAGCACACAAAATTTAGCACAAAATTCACCAAAAGCACACACATTGTGTGCTTTTTTTGATTACAATATTCCTTGACAACAGGAGGAAAAAGGGTAATGTTTGGATATGTTTTAGTAAATAAACCTGAACTTAAAATAAAAGAATTTGAAAAGTACCGCAGCTATTACTGCGGCCTTTGTCATGCGCTGGGAGACGGTTACGGCCAGCTCGCCAGACTGACTCTCAACTATGACATGACTTTCCTGATTATGCTTCTTGCAGACCTTTATGATGAAAAGGAAACTGTCAGTGAAAGCCGCTGCATTGTTCATCCTGTAAATAAACACACTTCAAGACGCAGTGCGGTGACTGACTACTGTGCCGATATGTGCGTGCTTCTGGCTTACTACAAGTGTGTGGATGACTGGAATGATGAAAAGAAATTTAAGGCAGGAATAAGTAAAGGCGCTCTGAAACGCAAAGCGCAGAAAGTTGCGCAGAAGTATCCTGAAAAGGCGGACCTCATCGAAAAGAAGATGAATATGCTGACCATTGTGGAAAGCGCAAAGAACCTGCCTATGGACAAGGTTGCCAAGGTTTTCGGGGAAATCATGGCGGAAGTTTTTGTGTATAAGGATGATGTGTGGAAGGAAGACTTGTACAGGCTGGGATTTTTCCTGGGCAAGTACATTTATCTGCTGGATGCCTACGAAGACATTGAGCTGGATATAAAAACCGGCGACTATAATCCTTTCAAGGAAATATACAAGAACGAAAATTTTGAGGAGCAGGTACTCAACATGCTGCTTCTGATGATCGGTGAGTGCACAGATGCTTTTGAGCGTCTGCCATTGGTGGAAAATGTTGAAATTTTAAGAAATATATTGTATTCTGGAGTATGGGTACGCTTCGGCAAGTCCAAAGCTGATAAGCTGGGAAAAGGTAAGAAGACCCCGGCAGCAGATAATAAAGAAGGAAAGGACAATTAATGGATCCATATAAAGTTTTAGGAGTGAGTTACAACGCTTCTGACGACGAAATTAAAAAAGCATACAGGCAGCTGAGCCGTAAATATCATCCCGATGCAAATGTAGGAAATCCTAATCAGGCTGAATACGAAGAAAAATTCAAGGAAGTGCAGCAGGCATATAACATGATTATGGACCAGCGTCAGGGCAAGACTTCTGCTCAGCAGGGCTTCGGTGACGATTTCTGGGGCTTCGGAGGTTTTGGCAGTGCTTACGGCGGACAGGCCGGAGGCTACAGCCAGCAGCAGGAGAGCCAGGATGAAAAGTATATTAAATCTGCCCTGAACTATATTCAGAACGGTTACTACCGCGAAGGCCTCAATGTTCTCGAGCAGGTTCAGGAAAGACGCGGTCCGTGGTTCTACTACAGTGCATTTGCCAACTACAAAGTAGGCAACAATGCAATTGCTTTGGAACACGCAAAAGCAGCATGTGCTTTTGAACCTAATAATTATCACTATGCAAATCTTCTCCGCCAGATTCAGGGCGGTGAAACAAGATATCAGCAGAGAAGTGCTCAGTACGGCGGAAATCCGTCCATGTACGGAGGCCTTAACTGCGGCCCTATGTGTGGTGCCTGCCTGATGGCAAACCTTTGCTGCGGCGGAGGCTACATGGGACTGCCGCTGATCTGCTTCTGCTAAAAAACTTAAGATTTAAGGAAGGCCGTAAAATGCGGTCTTTTCTTTTGTATACATACTATTAAGCTATTAAGCAGATTGAATTTTTTGGAGCGTTGTGGTAAAATTACCTATTAAAGTGGCTGATTGTGCGCTTTTTTATCAGCCGCAAAAAAATATAGACGAGGATTAACTAATGAACAGAAATGATGGAAGAATTCAGGATCAGATCAGACCTGTAAAAATCACGGATAATTACTTAATGAGTCCCCAGGGATCCGTTCTAATTGAAATGGGTAATACTAAAGTAATATGCACTGCTACTGTGGAAAACTCCACAGCACGTCATCTTGTGGGAACCGGTCAAGGCTGGGTTACTGCAGAATATGGCATGCTTCCAGGTTCCACAGGCACACGTAAAAAGAGAGACAAAGGTGGTAAGCAGGACGGCAGAAGTGTTGAAATTCAGAGATTAATCGGACGTTCTCTCCGTTCTGTTGTAGACATGCAGAAACTGGGCGAAAGAACGATCTGGATTGACTGCGACGTAATTCAGGCTGACGGCGGCACAAGAACTGCATCTATAACAGGTGCTTTTGTGGCGATGGTTCAGGCAATGCAGTGGATGCAGGCAGAAGGCATGATTGACGAGCTGCCGATTACAGGATATGTTTCAGCAATCAGCGTGGGCATAATTGAAGAAGGCCCTGTACTTGATCTTTGCTACGAAGAAGATTCAAGAGCGATTGTTGACATGAATGTTGTAATGAACGATAAGGGTGAGTACATCGAAATTCAGGGAACCGGCGAAGAAAGACCTTTCAATCCGGCAGAACTTACTACTCTTCTTGAACTGGGCGCAAAGGGCTGCAGCCAGCTCCACCAGCTTCAGAAAGAAATTATCGAAAAGAATATGTAATATGTGACCACTGATACCACTGATAAAAGAGGCGAACTACTATGGATACAGACAAAATTATCGTTGCGGCATCCCGCAACAAACACAAAATCGAAGAAATCGAAGCAATTACCAAAAAATTCGGCATGTCAATAATCTCAAGAGATGAAGCAGGCGTGCCCAAGATTGAAATAGAAGAAGACGGCGAAACTTTTGAAGAAAACTCTTTCAAAAAAGCCAATGAAATTATGAAACTCTGCGGTAAAATCACCCTGGCTGACGATTCCGGCCTCATGGTTGATTACCTTGGCGGAGCTCCTGGCGTGTACTCTGCACGCTTTGCAGGAGAAGACGGCAATGATGAAAAGAACAACGAAAAGCTTATCAAACTTCTGGAAGATGTACCTGCAAAGGAAAGAACTGCGCAGTTCGTATCTGTAATCACTATGGTTTTTCCTGACGGAGAAACACTGGTTGCAAGAGGCGAATGTCCGGGCAGAATCATACTTGTGCCTACAGGCGATAACGGTTTCGGCTACGATCCGCTGTTTGTGCCGGACGGTTATGATAAGACTTTTGCACAGCTTACATCTGAAGAAAAAAATCAGATCAGCCACCGTGCAGTGGCATTAAAAGAACTGGAAAAATTATTACTTGCCAGAAAATAACTATAAAACAGTGATAAAGGTGCGGACATGAGCAGAGAAAGATTGAAAAAAATGATAATACTGGGATTTCAGCAGTTTGAGGATCCATATTATCAGGGGGTAGCTGCACAGCTTGCCTTCTTCCTCTTTCTGTCTGTTTTGCCTGCATTTATCCTTCTTTCTCAGGTGCTTGGGCTGTTTTCCCTGTCAATGGATCAGCTTCAGCAATGGGCCAGAGTTGATATTACCGGCGAAGGCATGGATGCGCTGACTGAGATGCTCAGCTACCAGCCATCAGGAGCCAACAGTATTTTTCTGGCGCTGATTGCTCTGTGGGCGGCATCAAGGGCTCAGTTTGCACTGATAAGGATCGCCAATTATACTCACACTGACGGCGAAAGCACAGGCGAAGGCTATGTAAAAGACAGGCTTCACTCCATAAAAACTATTATAATCACTTTATCGACTATAGTTTTTTCACTGGTAGTACTGGTATATGGACCGATAATCCTGCAGATTGTTATCGGGCCGGTTGTGGGCAGCGAGCTGGCAGATGCGGCCTGGGTCACTCTGAGATGGCCGCTGGCGGCAGCATTGTATTTCTTTATGATTTCGTACAACTATTATGTTCTGCCGTCAAAAAAAGTTCCTTTCAAAGACATAGTGCCGGGAAGCGTACTGGCTTCACTGGGATTTCTGGCAGTAACATATTTTTATAACCTGTACACCACGGTAAGCACCAACTATAACATACTGTATGGTTCATTTTCCAACATTGTTGTGCTGCTTTTCTGGTTCTGGTTCATGTCCTGGGTAATGTGTCTGGGACTTATGTTCAACAGAGTGTGGTGGGCAACCCGCAAAGAAGACAGGAAACCCATACTCGCTGAAAATGGTGCCCGCAGGAAACCTCTGAACAAATTTTAGTTTATATTAAGTTTACAATCAGATATTAGGCTTTGCTTTACAATTGGGTTATTAAGAGATATAACACGGGGGAAAAGAAATGAATAAAAAAGCACTTATAATTATCAATCCCTGCTCGGGAACTAAAAGAGCAAATAAGTATCTTACTGATATTGTAAATATTTTTACCATGAAAGGTTATATATGTACTGTTCTTACCACTACCCAGAATGGTGACGGCACAGTATATGTAAGGGAATTCGGACAGGATGCGGACCTTATTGTTGCCATCGGCGGCGACGGAACCTTTAATGAAGTGGTTGCAGGCGTTCTGGAAACAGGCAAAGACATTCCTATCGGTTATATTCCTGCAGGAAGTACCAACGATTTTGCCAACAGTCTGAAACTTTCAAAAAATATAGTTCATGCGGCGAAAGACATTGCTGACGGAGAACCGGCATCTTTCGATATTGGCAGCTTCAACGGCAGAAATTTCTCATATGTGGCATCTTTCGGAGCTTTTACAGAAGCATCTTACGGAACTCCGCAGAACGTAAAAAATGCTCTCGGACATCTTGCATACATTCTTCAGGGAATCAAAAGTATTACGGCAATACGCAAAGAACATATGGTAATTGAGGCTGATGGTAAAATTTACGAAGACGATTATATTTTCGGTGCAATCAGCAACTCAACATCTCTTGCAGGTATTCTCACTCTGAATCCTGAGTATGTTGACATGAGTGACGGAAAGTTCGAACTGCTGCTGGTAAAGGCACCTAAAGACCTTATTGATCTGACAGAAATCGTGTACATGCTTTCATCACAGGACTACAACTCAAGTATTCTGACTTTCATCAACTGCAGTAATTTCAGAATACATGCGGATGCGGAAACTCCGTGGTCTCTGGATGGTGAATATCAGGAAGGCTGCGAAGAAATTGAAATCAAAAATCTGCATCACGCAATAAAACTGATGATGCCGAAGAAAAAACAGATAACATAGTGCGGACCAAAATACAAGCAAAGGAAGTAAAGATTTATGAACACATTTTTAATTCTGGCATTTCTGTTTTTTATAGGGTGCCTGCTTGGATGGGTACTGGAACTTTTTTACCGCAGATTCAACAAGTCTAATATAAGCAGGAATTGGGTGAACCCCGGATTTCTGGTAGGACCATACCTTCCTCTGTACGGCTTTGGTCTTTGTGCACTGTACCTGCTTGCCGGACTGGAAGGAACTCCTCTTATTGAAAATGTGACTGTGGGAAGCAAAATATTGTTATTCATAGTCATGGCTTTTGTCATGACTTTGTTTGAATATATTGCAGGTGTAATCTTTATCAAAGGAATGAAGGTTCAGCTCTGGGATTATTCCAATGAAAAGTTTAATTTTCAGGGAATAATCTGCCTGAGATTCTCAGTTTACTGGGCGCTTCTGGGTGCAGTTTACTATTTCCTGATACATCCTCATATACTGGATGCGCTGCGGTGGTTTAATGCAAATCTGGCATTTTCCTTTGTAGTCGGAATGTTTTTCGGTGTGTTCATTGTGGATGTGGTGTATTCAATGGGTATAGTAACCAAAGTGCGTGCCTTTGCGGTGGAACATCAGATACTGGTACGATACGAAGTGCTGCGCCAGCAGATAAAAGAAAATGCCGAAGAAAACAAAGAAAAAATCCATTGGTTTCTCAGATTTGCGTCGAATATGCAGCTTGGTGAACATCTGCATAGATACTGGGAACTTCAGAGAACTTTTGTGCCGGACCCTATCGGTGAACTGAAGGAAAAAGCAATGGAACACATTGAACAATACATAGAAGAAAACACGGAAAAATATGAAGAGTATATTGAAAAGCATAAAAATAACTGATATTGAAGGTGTGCGCATCGGAAATGCCCAGGACTATGAGGCGATGACCGGGGCGACGGTAATCCTTCTGGGAAAGGATAACAGAGGCGGAATTGATATAAGCGGCGGAGGTCCTGCTTCAAGAGAAGCCCATCTTCTTGCACCACTTACAAACCCTCATGCAATCCATGCAATTGTGCTGTCAGGCGGATCGGCTTACGGGCTTGCTGCATCCACAGGTGTTATGGAATATCTCCGTGACAAGGGTATAGGCTACCCTGTAGCAGGTACTCTGATTCCGCTGGTGTGCCAGTCATGCATTTTTGATATGACATTCGGAACTCCGGGAAAATACCCTGATGCGGCTATGGGCTATGCTGCCTGTGTTGATGCAGAAAATGGCGGCGGTCCTGTATCCGGCATTGTTGGTGCAGGAACAGGCGCAGCAGTAGGTAAAGTCCGTGGCATATACCAGGGACAGAAATCAGGCATGGGCTACTGTGGTTTCCAGCTGGGAGAGCTTAAAGTTGCAGCGGTTGCAGTTGTCAATGCTCTTGGTGATGTGTATAATCCTGAAACCGGAGAAAAGCTGGCCGGAGTTTTAAATAAAGAACGTACAGAATTTCTCAGTGCTGAAGAAGAATTATACCGGCGCCAGATGGAAACGTGGGGAACTGCCGCTGCAGAAAAATCAGTTGAAGAGGTAGTGCAGCCCGGCTCCAATACTACTCTCTGTGCTGTAATTACCAATGCATCTTTCAGTCAGGCAGACATGAGCAAAGTTGCTTCCATGGCTCGTCCGGGACTTGGACGGTGTATCAGCCCTGTAGGGACTATGGCAGACGGTGATACAACATATGCTTTCTCCATGGGTGATGTACAGGCTGACATCAATGTGGTCGGCACACTTGCTGCAAAAGCTGTTGCCGGAGCAATCTGTGATGCTGTCAGAAGCAGCCGGGGTCAGATGGATGATGAAGAATTTCTGAAAAAAATAAATATATGAGAACTTAAAAAAGAAAGAGGTCTGGGACGGTGTGTGTCTCAGACCTCTTTTGTTATTTACATTAGTGGCCTTGCTGAATCATGTAGCAAGTTATAGCGTCTTCATCAAAGGTGAAATAAATAATCTGGTTCTTTGCAGTGGCTTCCTGATAGATACTGTAGTATGTACCGTTTACCACGCTGGAACCGGATACCAGAGCATCTTTACGGCTGTTGATAACTTTTGTATGTTCATTATCAGTGCCTGGATCAATGACAACGGTAAGTTCCAGTGCATTTTCTGCATTGATAAATGCGTCATAAGGCCGTTCATCAGTTGTGTAGACAGTATCATAGGAAATACTGATTTCCGAGCTTCCTGTTGAATTGCCTGCAGCATCAGTTTTTTCAACGTACACAGACTGCAGCAGGAGAGTATCTGCATTGAAAGACAGCTGATAATTGTGCTTATGCTGTGAACCATTGCTGTTGTAGTCTTTGATGTAATTTACACAGTAAGAGCCTTCATTTTCCGCAACGGCACCATCAATAGTGCCGCCTCCGAGAAGTACGGTACTGTACTGAATTACTGCCTCATCAGGATTTTTTTCAGCGGCGATGTCAAGATGATATTCTTTTCTGCCGTTGTCACCATAGAAAATGTAGTAAGAAGCGCCATTAACAGTGTCACATGCCAGTGCAGGGTTTTCGCCCACATAAACATCAGTACTGTAAAGAAGGCTGCCATCTTCTGCTTTGCTGAAGTATTCGTAAACAGTGTTCTGTGAATTACCTGCAGCATCAAAGGATTCGGTAGTAATCAGCATGGTGTCGTGTTGCTCAAAAACTTTTTCCAGAGCATTTGCAGCAAAGAGTTCATCTGCAGTCATTCCGCTTTCAGGAAGGTCTGTCTGTGCAGGGTCACCCTGTTCCTGGCTGCACCCTGTGAATACGGCCAGAACAAGAACAGATATTAATAATAATGTCAGAATTTTTTTCAATGTAATTGCCTCCGTATGTACGTTTCAGATTATTTTTCGATAATTCTTACAGAAATCACTTTTGCTCCGCTTTCGCCGCCGACAACAAGAGGCTGAATGTCGCTTACAGGTGTTTCAGCCAGTACATATGCGACACCATCTTCTCTGCGCACTGCAGCAACCTTTGTTACCTGAATTTCTGCAGAAGAAAGGAATTCAAGAACAGCAGTAGCAGGATCGTCAAAATCTTTTACGATAAATGCAATTCGGCTTCCCTGTTCCAGAGGTCCCATATCAATTTTAGGGAAGTTCACAGAGTTGATGATATTTCCGTTTTCGAAGAAATTACGCATCTGCATAACAGCCATCACTGCACAGTTGTCTTCAGCTTCTTCTGTGGATGCTCCGAGGTGTGGAAGAAGGATAACTTTGTCACGGTCTACAAGGTTATCGTTAGGGAAGTCAGTCACATACTGAGCGATTTTGCCTGTTTCAAGAGCAACTGCAAGGTCCATATCGTTTACGAGCTTGTCTCTTGAGAAGTTGAGGAGAACAGCTCCGTCTTTCATTGCTTCGAACATTTCCTTGTTGAGCATACCCTTTGTGGAGTCAGTTGCAGGAAGATGAAGTGTTACGAAGTCACAGAGCTCCAGCATTTCCTTAAGATCTGTGTAAATACTGATTCCTTCACCGCCGGAAACATAGTATGGGTCATAACCTGCGATTTCCATGCCCAGAGCCCTTGCTGATGCAGCTACTTTACGGCCGATAGCACCAAGGCCGATGATGCCTAAAGTTTTGCCTGCGATTTCATGACCGGCGAATTGGGACTTGCCTTTTTCAACCTGCTTGCTTACGTTTTCTTTTAAACATTCAGCCCAGTCAAGTGCAGGGTGGATGTTTCTCGCTGCAAGGAAAAGTCCGCAGATTACAAGTTCTTTAACTGCGTTGGCATTGGCACCGGGAGTGTTGAAAACAACGATACCGCTCTGTGCACATCTGTCCAGCGGAATGTTATTTACACCTGCGCCGGCTCTTGCAACAGCCTTGAGCTTTTCAGAAAATTCCATCTCAAGCATGTCCTGGCTTCTTACAAGAATTCCGTTTGCTTTTTCGATTTCTTCTGTGATTATATATTCCTCGTTGAGGCGTGCTAAACCTACAGGAGAGATTTTGTTTAAAGTTGCAATCTGATACATTATGTTATACCTCCGTTAATGGTTTTTGTTGTGAATTTTAAATGTTTTTTAAGAAAAAATTAATCCCATACAAGGTAGTATATCACTTTACGAAATTCCGGTAAAGTGGTATACTAACATCAAATTAAATTTTTTACGGAGGAGAGAAATGACTAAATATAATCGTGTGTATAATTTTTCTGCAGGCCCATCAATGCTGCCGGTAGAAGTTCTTGAAAATGTTCAGAAGGAGTTATTAAACTATAACGGAAGCGGCCAGTCTGTAATGGAAATGAGCCACCGTTCCAAGGATTTCCAGAAGATTATCGACGATGCGGAAGCTAATCTGAGAGAACTTATGAATATCCCTGAAAACTACAAAGTATTATTCCTTCAGGGCGGCGGCACACTGCAGTTCTCAATGGTACCTTTAAATCTGCTGAGAAGCAGCAAGAAGGCTGATTATGTGGTAACAGGCACATGGGCAAAGAAAGCATATAAGGAAGCAGCTAAGTTCGGCGACATCAAAGTTATTGCGTCTTCTGAAGCTGATACTTTCACATGGGTTCCTAAAATCACAAAGGAAGACATCAGACCTGACGCTGACTATGTATATATCACAACAAACAACACAATTTACGGAACCAAGTATAATTATATCCCTGAAACAGGTGATATTCCTCTTGTTGCGGACATGTCATCCAATATTCTTTCTGAAGAACTGGATGTGAGCAAGTTCGGCATGATCTGGGCCGGTGCTCAGAAAAACGTAGCACCAGCAGGCGTTACTATCGTAATTATCCGCGAAGATCTCATCGGTCACGCACCTGCTGAAATCCCTACATATCTTGATTACAAGATTCACGATGAAAACGGTTCCATGTACAACACACCACCTTGCTTCTCAATTTATGTTGCAGGGGAAGTTTTCAAGTATCTCAAGAGCATCGGCGGCATTAAGGAAATGGAACGCCGCAATGTTGAAAAGGCTCAGATGCTTTATGATTATATCGACCAGAGCAAGATGTTCAGCTGTCCTGTTGCAAAGGAAGACCGCTCACTTATGAACGTAGTTTTCGTAACAGGAAATGCTGATCTTGATAAGAAGTTTGTGGCTGAAGCCAAGGAAGCAGGTCTTGTGAATCTGGCAGGACACCGCTCCATCGGAGGCATGAGAGCAAGTATTTACAACGCTATGCCAAAAGAAGGGGTAGAAGCTTTAATTGACTTCATGAAAAAATTTGAGGAGAATAATTAATGAAATACCTGATAGTAGTGCCTGACGGGTCAGCAGATGACCCGATTGCCTCTTTAGGAGGAAAGACACCACTGGAAGCTGCCAATCTTTCTTTTATTGACAGTCTGGCTGCCAGAGGAGAAATCGGAAGCTGCAGAACAGTACCCCAGGGAATAAACCCGGGCAGCGATTCTGCAAACCTTTCTGTTATGGGTTATGACCCGCGTAAATATCTGACCGGCCGTTCACCGCTGGAGGCAGGCTCCATAGGAATCAATATGGCTGAGGATGATATTTCTTTCAGGGTAAACCTGATTACCATTGACCCGGCAGGGGCTTCGGAATACGAAGATTTCATCATACGCGATCATTCTTCCGGGGATATCTCCCAGGAAGAAGCGGACGAACTTGCCCGCACTATGGCTGATGTCTTCAACGAAAAGGATATGACAATTTATCCGGGGACAGGATATCGCCTCTGCATGATTGCAAACCGCAGACATCCTAACGGACATACTGATTACAAGTGTATTCCGCCACATGACATTCTTGACCGCAGAGCAGGTGATTATCTGCCGCAGGGAAAGGGTGCTGAAAAGTTTATTGATATGATGAAAAAGAGTTTTGATATTCTTGATAATCATCCTGTCAATCAGGCACGTGCTGCCAGAGGACTCAATAAAGCCAACAGCCTGTGGATCTGGGGTGAAGGTACACGCCCTATGCTGCCTCTTTTTAAAGAAAAGTACGGCGTGGAAGGAACTGTTATTTCTGCAGTGGACCTTATCAAAGGTATAGGAATTTTTGCGGGGATGGAAGTTCCTGCGGTAAAAGGTGCTACAGGCAACAAGCATACAGATTTTGAGGCAAAGGTTCAGGCGGCAATCAATGCTTACGAAAACGGTAGGGATTTTGTGTACATGCACATTGAAGGAACTGATGAGTGTTCACATATGGGCGACCTTGAGGGAAAAATCAAGTGTGCTGAGGACGTTGACAGAAGAGTTGTGAAACCTCTTTATGAATATCTTAAGAACACCGGAGAAGATTTTAAAATCCTGATAATTCCTGATCACAGGACACCTATGGCAATAAGAACTCACAGCAGCGATCCTGTGCCTTATGTAATTTACGACAGCCGCAGGGAAACGGAACCTGATATTTCAAAGCAGTTCAACGAAAAAGCTGCTCTGGCATCAGGAAACCATTGCGAAGATGGGTATAAGCTTGCTGATTACTTCTTCGGAAAGTAAGAGGCATTGATATATTAAAAAAGTGGGTAAAGTATGAAAAGATTTTTAAAACTATTTCTGACAATTTCAATGGTAGTTACCCTGATGGCCGGAACTGCCGGAACCGCTCTGGCTGCATCAGGTCCTGATGTTGAAGGAACCGGTGCCATTGTTTACTGTGCCACAACTGACGAGGTAATCTGGGAAAAGAATTCCAATAAGCAGTACAATCTGGCCAGTATCACCAAACTGATGACCTGTCTGATTGCAGTTGAGGAACTTGGACTGGACACCGTAGTTACCGTTGATAAAGAAGCGACCAATGTAAAAAAATATGAGTCAGTAGTTTACGAAGGCGAAGAAATCACAGTTGAAAACCTGCTTTATGAAGCCCTTCTTGTTTCTGCCAACGATGCTGCCAAGGCTCTTGCCATTGCAGTTTCGGGAAGCGAAGAGGAATTTGCCAAGCTGATGAATGAACGTGCTGCACAGATTGGTTGTACCAAGACTAACTTTATCACGGCCAGCGGTGTGTGGATTCAGAGCGGGCATGGTTCTACAGCAAAGGATGTGGCACTTATTGCAGCGGAAGCTTTAAAAAACGATGATATCCGGAGAATTGCAGGAACTGTTGAGTATACAGTACCTCCTACCAATAAAAATAAAGAAGAACGTGAACTGGAAAGTTCCAATCTTTTTCTTGCCGGCGGAGAAGCTGAATGGTGGGGACAGAAATTCCCTGTGGAACCTTTTGAAGGGGTTTTCGGCGGAAAAACTGGAACTACCAACAAGAATAAAGCCACTATGGTAGTGGGCTGCGATTTTGACGGACTTGAAGTATATGTTGTAACGCTTAATTCAATTCCTGAAAAACGTTACGCTGATATCAAAAAACTTCTTGATTATGCCAAAGAAAATGTCCAGAGATACGATGCCTTCAAAAAAGGCGACATTTTTGAAGAGGGCAGTCTGCTTTATGGCGCAACCAACAAAGTGGCCGGTATGGCTGCTGAAGATGGAATTATCAATCTGCCTGAAGGGGCTTCAGCTTCACTCGTAACTACAAAGGCAGTTTACGATGAGGAACTGAGAGCGCCGATTACCAAAGGTCAGGTGATTGGCCGTCTTGATATTTACATGGCTGATGAAATCGTACGTACACTGGATATGGTTGCATCTGAAGATGTTGAAGAGGGATGGTTTTTATCCAAGTGGGGAATTACTAATCTCCAGACACTGGTTATTATCGGTGCAGCAGTGCTGGTAATCGGCCTTATTGTAATGATTTTTGTGCTTCGTGCAATTAATAAGAAAAAAAGAGAAGAAGCAAGAAAAGCACGACTCAGAAGAATGGTGCTCAAACAGATGGAGCAGGATTTAGATCACAGACAAAGGAACTGGCCATACTGATGTTTGATATTAAGGAAAATCTTAAAAAACTCCCGGACACTCCGGGAGTTTATATGCATAAGGACAAACTGGGACAGGTCATCTATGTAGGTAAGGCGATTTCTCTGCGCAACCGCGTCCGGCAGTATTTTCAGGCTTCGGCAAACCACAGCCCTAAAGTAAAGGCCATGGTTTCTCACATAGCCGAGTTTGAGTATATTACCTGCCAGACTGAGATGGAAGCCCTGATTTTGGAGTGCAATTTAATCAAAAAATATGCTCCTAAATATAACGTGCTTCTGCGGGATGACAAGACCTACCCGTATATAAAAGTAACTGTGCAGGATGAATATCCGAGGGTGCTTAAAACCCGTCTCATTGAAAAGGATGGCAGTAAATATTTCGGACCATACAGCGATGCAGGGGCAGTTAACCAGATTATTGATCTGCTGAACAAAATTTTTGTGCTCAAGCGCTGCTCGGCCAAAAGCTTTCCGGCTGATTTCAAGCCTTGCCTCAACTTCCACATAAAGGAATGTCGTGGTATCTGTGCAGGCTATATAAGTCAGCAGGATTATCGTAAATATGTGGACAGGGCACTGGAATTTCTCAATGGTAAGCAGAAACCGCTCCTTGATTACCTGACTGATAAGATGACTCTGGCCGCAGAAGAAATGAACTATGAGGAAGCAGCAGTTTACCGTGACTACATTACATCAGTAAAGGCCCTTGGCGAGGTTCAGCGTGTAAGCCTGGTAAACGGCAAGGACCTTGATATGGTTCTTCCTGTAGGAAGCGGCGAAAATACTTCTGTGGTGCTTTTCACCGTCAGAGACGGCAAGCTGAGCGGAAGGGAAACTTTCAATATGAGCACTGAGGGCGAGGATGATTATGAAAGCCTGGTAGGCGAGTTCATCAAACAGTACTACAGCCAGTGGGCCGTGGTGCCCGGTGAAATCATAGTGCCGAAACCGCTGAAAGAAGCTGAACTTATACAGCAGTACCTTGAAAGTCAGGGTGAAGGCCGTAAAGTCCGCATATTCACACCGCAGAAAGGCGACAAGCGTGCGCTTCTTGAACTTGCAAAGCGTGACGTGGTGGAAATGGCCAAAACCCTTGAAATCAAGGTACAGACCGCCCGTGAAAAAGAAGATGCTCTGCGGGAGACGCTTGCTGCAATCCTCGGAGTTAAAAAGGAAGCTTACAGAGTTGAATCCTACGATATTTCCAATACAAATGGTGTGGATACGGTAGGTGCCATGGTGGTTTTCCGCAATCTGAAACCGGTGCGTAAGGATTACCGTCGCTTTAAAATCAGAACTGTAGAGGGACCGGATGATTACGGCAGCCTGACGGAAATGCTCACAAGGCGCTTTAAAAGAGCTCTGGAAGGAGACCCGTCATTCAGCACTCTTCCTGACCTGATTCTTATGGACGGCGGCCAGGGGCAGGTCACCGCAGCGGAAAAGGTTCTGAAAGAGCTGGGCGTTGACCTGCCGGTTCTGGGCATGGCAAAGGATGACAGCCACAGAACCCGGGCATTGGTTGATGGACAGGGAAAGGAGTTTGAACTGAAGGAAGACCCGCTTCTGTTTAAATACTGCGGTAGGATTCAGGAGGAAGTTCACCGCTTTGCCATTGAATATCACCACAGCCTGCATAAAAAAAATTCTATCGGCTCAGTGCTGGACAACATCAAAGGCATAGGTCCAGCAAAGCGTAACGCCC
>JAFQHT010000151.1 GCA_017397825.1 Bacillota bacterium
GATATCAGCCCGAAATCACTCCTGTTTCTGGTGCTTTCCGGCTTTGCAACAGGGGCTTCCTGGATATGCTATTTTAAGGCACTTTCCATGGCAGACGTCAACAAAGTAGTGCCAATTGACAAGTCCAGCACAGTGCTGACAGTACTTGCGGCAATCATACTTTTTAACGAAACAAATAATCTGACAGTGAAGCTGATCGGCACTTTCCTCATCGGAGCTGGTGTGCTTATGATGGTGGAAAAGAAACAGACTGGTGATGTTAAGGAAAAGCGCAGCTGGATTATCTACGCAGTAGGCGCGGCAGTTTTTGCAGCAGCAACTTCCATACTTGCAAAGATCGGTATCGAAGGCGTAGAATCCAACCTTGGAACTGCAATCCGTACAATCGTTGTGCTGATTATGGCCTGGGCAATTGTGTTCATGAAAGGCAAAGGCGGACAAGTCAGAAAAATTGACCGCAGGGAGCTGATGTTTATAAGCCTTTCAGGCATTGCAACAGGTGCATCATGGCTCTGCTACTACTACGCAATCCAGACAGGTATCGTAAGTGTTGTAGTACCGATTGATAAGCTGAGCATCCTGGTTTCTGTAGGCTTCTCGTATATAGTTTTCAAGGAAAAACTTTCGAAGAAGGCAGCAGCCGGTTTGGCTCTGATGGTGGCTGGAACTCTGGCTATGGCGATTTTTGCGTAAATAAAAATAATAAAAAACAGCGGCTTGCGGGTTCATTGAACCTCTGGCCGCTGAGTTATTTTTTGCTATAATATTGAAAAACTTACAAACTGTGATACCAGATATGAAACTGCTGCCATCACACAGCTGAAAGCAATGACCTTGGACTTGACCTTGCTTTCTTTTTCGAAGACTGCCATGGAGGTTATCCAGGCGATTACAAGGGTTACAAGAGCAATTACAGTCATTTTGTTTATCGTAAAAGCATATCCGCGGAAAATGAAGCAGGCTACAGCGATTACGAGTACGGTGATAAGATATTTTAACAGGCCGCCTCTGTTGAAAATAAGCGGGATGAGCAGCGCTGCCCAGATTACGCCCAGAAGGAGGCACTTAAAAATCAGCATCAATAATTCTTCCATAAAATTTACCCTTTCAATTGTGAAACTTTCATAATTATAACTATTATATTTGATTTTCGGAGCAATTTCAATTATAATAAAATGGACAATGGGAATTTTTTTGTTCCTGTAAAATACGGAGGAAAATCATGGCACAGTTATACTATAGATACAGCACGATGAACGCGGGCAAGTCCATCGAACTTATCAAGGTGGCCTATAACTACGAAGAACGCGGCAAGCAGGTTCTGACACTGATTACTGCTATTGATGACAGATACGGAACAGGAGTTATCAATTCCAGAATAGGCATACAGAGAGAGGCGATGATCGTAAATGATGATACAAACATCCTGGAACTTTTCATGCGAGAAAACGAAAAGAGAACCATCGACTGCGTACTGATCGATGAATGTCAGTTCCTTAAAAAACACCATGTACAGGAACTGGTTGAAATCGTGGATAGCTGCGGCGTGCCTGTACTGGCATACGGGCTGAAAAACGACTTCAGAAACGAGCTCTTCGAGGGTTCATACTACATGCTCATTTATGCTGATAAGATTGAAGAAATCAAGACTATCTGCTGGTGCGGACGCAAGGC
>JAFQHT010000152.1 GCA_017397825.1 Bacillota bacterium
CTCCTTCCTTGCGAAGGAGTCCTTGACATGGATTAAGACTTGTATTATATTATCTTCAACTAAGAAACCTTGAAAAATCAATGGTTTCACTACTTCTAAATTACCATGGAAGGTAATTTACAGACTTTTTTTCACAGTCTCTGTGAAAACAGAAGATGTACTCAACCGCGAGTACAAGGACAGCCTTTTCCGCCTGGTTTTCGGACAGCCTGAAAAAATGATTGAACTATACAACGCAATATTTGATACAAACTACCCGCCGGATACCAAAATCGACATCAACACCATCGAAGAAGTTTTTTACAAGACGCAGAAAAACGACATTTCCTTTACCATCGACGGAACTTACATAATGCTTTCCGAGCATCAATCCACAATCAATCCTAACATGCCCCTGCGTGACCTGATGTACATACTTGAAATCTGGAAGGGCATGTTTAAGAAGGAGTTCGGACTGACTGATAATTCCTGCGAAAAAGTTTAATAATACTGAATTTGCTATTAATGCAAAGTGCATGGTATGCTTTTTTACAAAAGGTGAGCCATGCACTTTTTCATATATTTCAGTTGTTTTCGGTCTGTGGAGATTTCTTTCCTTGCCATGTATCGAGCAGGTGTAATCTCTCGTTAATTCCGTTGAGGATTGTGCGTTTGTTGAAGCTCCATGGCGGGCTTATGAGGATTGAGCGCGGTGCGTCTCCTGTAAGGCGGTGAATTGTTACCTGTGGCGGAATGTGCTCCAGACATTCAACTACCAGGTTCACATATTCTTCGATGGAGCTGAAAGGCTGATATTCTGAGTAGAGTTTTTCCATCTGGGAGCCTTTGACCACGTTGAGAAGGTGGAGCTTCATACCGAAAAGACCGGGCTTGCCAGATACATACTTTACTGATTCCAGCATCATCTCTTTAGTTTCCCCTGGAAGGCCCATAATCAGGTGCACAACGGTTTTTATTCCGCGTTTCGACAAATTGTCCATCGCTTCATCAAAAACCGACAAATCATAGCATCTGTTAATCAGACGGGCAGTCGTATCGTGCATGGTCTGCAGGCCAAGCTCAACCCACAGAAAATGGGTCTTATTAATTTCTTCAAGAAGTTCCAGAACCTCTTTACTGAGGCAGTCAGGACGTGTGCCGATGACAAGTCCTTCGATTTTTGGATTAGCCAGGACTTCATAATATTTATATCTCAGCTCGTCTACAGGAGCATAGGTGTTTGTATGGTTCTGGAAGTAGGCCAGATAGCGGGCGCGAGGCCATTTGTCAGCAAACAGCTGTATCTGATCTTCCACATCAGAAGCGAATTCGCCGGCACCGTTGTCAGAACAGAAAATGCAGCCTCCATGGCCTTTGCTGTCGTCACGGTTAGGGCAGGTAAAGCCGCCGTCGATGGCCAGTTTGATGGTTTTTTCACCGAATTCACGTTTAAGCCAGGTACTTATGGAATTATATCTTTGTTCACCAAAAATTTCTTTTAAATCTTCGTTAAATACTTTACTCATATATGGTTTTTCCCTTTAATTTTTTTCAGGATTGTGGTATAATTTAATGTCGTGTACTATGTTCTTTTAACAGTGACAGGTACACAAGAATAATTTAATTGATATTTCAGTTATTGTCAAGAAAGGAAGTCAGGAGATGGAAAAGAAAGTACAGCCTTGCGCTGATGTCTGCTGTGGAAAAACTACATACGAAGAACTGTTTCCTGTGGATATGGAGACCAAGGCGGAGAAACGCAGTGTGCTTCTTCATTCCTGCTGCGGCCCATGCAGTACGGCATGTATCGAAAGGCTGCTGCCGGATTACAAGGTGACTATTTTCTTTTATAACCCTAATATAACTGACAGGGAAGAATATGAAAGACGAAGAGTCGCACAGATTAAATTCCTTGAGGAGTATAACGCCAAACTTCCTGACGAAGACAAGGTTGAGTTTATAGAAGGAGAGTATCTGCCGGACGATTACTACCAAGTATGTGCCGGCTACAGCAATGAACCTGAAGGCGGCAAACGCTGCACAGAATGCTTTAAGCTGAGAATGGAGCGTACTGCACAGGTTGCACTTAAGACAGGCAATGTAATGTTCGGAACTACTCTTACAGTAAGTCCACATAAGAATTACATGCTGATTTCTGCCATCGGAACTGAACTGGCCCGTGTGTATGGCCTTGAGTTCCTGGATGTGGATTTCAAGAAAAAGGCAGGTTTTCAGCGCAGCATAGAACTTTCTAAAGAATACGAACTTTACCGCCAGAATTACTGCGGCTGTGAGTATTCCAGATGGATGGACAAATAAGATAATAAACCATTACTTTCAGGAGGATGACATAAAAATGGAGCACTTAATTTTACCAAAAGATTATAAACCTGCTATCGGCCTTATGGAAAGCCAGAGAGCAATCAAAAAAATCAAAGACTATTTCCAGCAGGAACTGGCTTACGGCCTCAATCTGCGCCGTGTATCAGCACCACTGTTTGTTACACCGGAAAGCGGTCTTAATGACAACTTAAACGGTTTTGAAAGAAGAGTAGATTTTACCTTAAAGGGCATGGACGAACAGAATGTGGAAATCGTTCAGTCTCTTGCCAAGTGGAAGAGAATGGCCTTGGGTAAGTATGGTATTGAGCCTGGCCACGGAATCTACACTGACATGAACGCCATCAGACGTGATGAGGACCTTGATAACCTTCACTCTGTTTACGTTGACCAGTGGGACTGGGAAAAGGTAATCACAAAGGAACAGAGAACCGAAGAATACCTTAGGGAAGTTGTTACAACAATCTACAACGCCATGAAAAATCTTGGCGACTATGTGAACAGACTTTACAGAAACATTCAGACTGAGATTCCTAACGAAATTTTCTTCGTTACAACTCAGGAACTTGAAGATATGTATCCGGACAAAACACCGGAAGAAAGAGAAGACCTGATTACTAAGGAACACGGTGCTGTGTTTATCATGAAAATCGGTGATGTACTGGCTTCCGGCCAGAAGCATGGCGGCCGCGCGCCTGACTACGATGACTGGGAACTCAACGGCGACATTATCCTCTGGGACGAAGTTCTTGACAGAGCAGTTGAACTTTCTTCCATGGGTATCAGAGTAGATGCGGAAGCTATGGACAGACAGCTGACCAAGGCGGGCTGTGATGACCGCAGACAGCTGGCTTTCCACAAGGCAATTCTTGAGGATCGTCTGCCATACACCATCGGCGGCGGTATCGGACAGAGCAGACTTTGTATGTTCTTCCTCCGCAAGGCACACATCGGTGAAGTGCAGGTTTCCGTATGGCCGGAAGAAATGATCAGAATATGCGAAGAAAACAACATTTATCTCCTGTAGTGCAGAAAATGCGCGGCAGGCAGAAGGAGCAGCATGAAGTACGCAAACGTAATTATTGAAAACAAAAGCAGGCATACGGACAATTTTTTCACCTATCTGGCGGATGACAGCGTGCAGGTCGGAGATAAGGTTATGGTGCCTTTCGGCCCTAAGGACAGGGAAAAAGAAGGTTTTGTTTTTGGGTTTGCGGATGAGCCGGATTGTCCGGCTGACAAGTTGAAATCAATAGTCAGGGTCTGCCAGGAGCAGTCCCTGACTGAAGAAATAATCAGCACTGCAGGCTGGATGAAGCAGCGTTACGCAATTAAATATTATGATGCTGTAAAGTGTTTCATCGCAGCAGGTAAACCTGCTAAAGAAGGCAGGGAAAAAGAACCCTATAAGGGCATCAAGGGTAATTATACCGTACCGGAAGCACTGACCGGAGAGCAGACAGCGGCAGTTGAAAAAATCTGCGGGGCCATCGACAGTGGCCGTCAGGAAAATTTCCTTATTCACGGTGTAACCGCCAGCGGTAAAACTCAGGTGTACATGGAGGCCATCGACAGATGCCTTGAGCTTGGGCGCACAGCAATCATGCTGGTACCTGAAATATCTCTGACCAGCCAGATTATAGAGCGCTTTGCCGGCAGGTTCGGCAAGGAGCAGATTGCGGTGATGCATAGCCGCCTTACGCCCAGGGAAAGATATGACGAGTGGCAGAGAATCAGAAGCGGCAGGGCGAAGATTGTAATCGGGGCCCGCATGGGTGTTTTTGCACCGCTTGAAAACATCGGCATTATCGTCATGGACGAGGAGCATGAGGCCACATACAAGGCTGATATGACACCGAAGTACGATACAGTAGAAGTCGCCCTGAAGCGCCTGAAATATTATAACGGCGTTCTGGTGTTGGGCAGTGCTACACCGTCTGTCACATCATATCAGCGGTGCCATGAAGGAATTTATACGCTGATAGAGCTTAAAGAAAGATATAACAAAACACCTCTTCCTAAGGTTCATATCGCAGACATGCGTGAAGAACTGAGAGAGGGGAACAATACAATTTTCAGCCGTTACCTGTTTGGGGCAATGAAACAGGCCCTGGAAAAAGGTCAGCAGGTTATACTGCTGCAGAACCGGAGAGGTTATTCAAACTTTGTGTCCTGCAGAGAGTGCGGCAAAGTAATGAAATGTCCTGAATGCGGCATTTCACTCACATATCATAAATCCGGCGACAATATGGTCTGCCATTACTGCGGCCGAAGCTTTCCTGTACCAAAGACCTGCCCTGAATGTAGCAGCCGGTATGTGAAATTTTTCGGAATAGGCACGGAACAGGTAGAAGAAGCTGTGAAAGAGTATTTTCCTGATGCTGTTGTCGGACGTCTTGATCTTGATTCAGTGAAAAAACGCACAGATCTTGATAAGATTCTTAAGGCTTTTGCCGATAAAAAAACCGATATTCTGGTTGGAACGCAGCTGGTGGCCAAAGGCCTGGATTTTGACAATGTGGGCGTGGTCGGCGTAATTGCTGCAGACGTGACACTTAACATTCCGGACTACCGCTCAGCAGAAAGAACTTTCCAGCTGGTAACACAGGTTGCAGGACGTGCAGGCCGCGGCGGAGAGCAGGGTCTGGTGGTTGTGCAGACTTATGAACCGCAGAATTATGCAATCAGAAGTGCAGCGAACCATGATTATCAGTCGTTTTTCAGTGAGGAAACAGGACTGAGACAGTTCATGGATTATCCTCCTTTCGGGGATATTATCATGGTAAACTTTACATCTGAAGATGAAACCGTGGCCATGGCCAGCGCAGAGCGGTGCAAAGTATACATGGAAAGAGCCCTGAAACAGGCCGCATCAGAAGGGTGCAAAGAGGCAGGCGAAGGAAAAGTCCTTTCTCCTAAAATCTCCGGCCATTTCAGAGGTGAAGGAAGTTTCAGGTACTATATAATTGTAAAGTGCCCGAAAGGACAACGGAGCCGCTATGTGTTCTATTTAGACAATTTCAGCAGAATACTGCTTAAAGAAAAAACAGACTGCGTCGTGAATATCGACGTGAACCCGTATAGTTTTATATAAAAATCGGAGGAATTATTATGGCAATCAGAAACGTTGTAGTAGAAGGCGACGAAATTTTAAGAAAAAAATGCAGAGAAGTTACTGAAGTAAATGATCGTATCAGAATGACCATGCAGGATATGCTGGAAACCATGAGAGATGCCATGGGTGTTGGTATTGCAGCTCCTCAGGTTGGTATTATGAGAAGAATGTTCATCGCTGAACCTGAACCAGACAGAGTATATTTTATGATCAACCCTGTGATTTTAGAGCAGAGCGGAAGCCAGATTGACAGCGAAGGCTGCCTCAGCGTTCCCGGCATGATGGGTGATGTGGAAAGACCTGACTACATTAAGATTGAAGCTCTTGACCTTGATGGCAACAAGCAGGTTTACGAATTCTACGATTGTGATGCAAGAGTAATGTGCCACGAATACGACCACCTGGACGGTATTCTTTACACAGATAAAGCAACAAACATCAGAGAAGCAGTTTATGAAGAAGACGAAGAGGATTTTGAATAATGAAAACAGTTTTTATGGGAACTCCTGATTTCTCTGTGCCTGTACTTCAGGCAATGGTTGAAGCAGGACATCAGGTAGGTTATGTGGTTACTCAGCCGGATAAGGCCAAGGACCGCGGTAAAAAAATTCAGTATACACCGGTAAAGGAAAAAGCTCTTGAGCACGGAATAGAAGTACTTCAGCCGGAAAGAGTCCGTGGGAACGAAGAATTTTTTGAAATCATGAAGGCTTATGCCCCTGACATTATCGTAGTAGTTGCTTATGGTCAGATTCTCCCTAAGGAAATCCTGGAACTTCCCAAGTATGGCTGCGTAAATGTACATGCATCGCTTCTTCCTAAACTCCGCGGTGCAGCACCTATCCAGTACTCCATCGTCAGCGGTGAAAAGGAAACGGGTGTTACAATCATGCAGATGGGCGAGGGACTTGATACAGGCGACATGCTCATCAAAGATTCTGTGGAAATCGGCACTATGAACTACAGCCAGCTTCACGACTGCCTTTGTGAAATGGGCGCAAAACTCCTTGTAAAGGCGCTGGAACTTATTGAAGCAGGTCAGATTACGCCTGAACCTCAGGATGACAACCTTTCTTCATACGCAAAGATGATTTCAAAGGCAGACGGCAAACTTGACTTTACCAAGAGTCCGGAAGAACTGGAAAGACTCATCAGAGGTTTTGACCCATGGCCGGGTGCTTTCTGCCAGTACGGAGATATCGTTATGAAGTTCTGGAAGGCTCAGCCTCTGGAAGAAACAAACGATGCAGCAGTAGGTACTATTCTTGAAGCAGGTGACGAAGGAATCAAAGTCGCATGCGGCGGCAGAGCGCTTCTGGTAACTGAAATTCAGGTACCAGGCAAAAAACGTGTAAACGTAAAAGATTATCTCAGGGGAAATAAGATAGAAAAAGGGACAGTTTTGCAATAAGTAAAATTTATTTCTAATGGGAATTACCTTGCTGATTGACCTCGCTGCTCATACTAAGACCGGTCGCGTACTTTGGGTAAATTTGAAAACGCGCCCTACGGGCTTGAACGGTTCAAATTTACAGCCAAAGTACTTTGCTCCCTCAAGTCTTGTATGAAGCCACGCTCAGTCAAAGGCAAGTCCATTCCCAATAGAATAAATTTTAATTGTAAAACTTTTAAGAAAGAATAATTCTTTCAGAGGTTTTGAACGATTTCCGCAGGAGTAGATGAAACAGCCAATTAAGCGGCAAATATGCGCAGCTAAGAGTACGGCACTGTTTGAGCGATCCAAAATTGTAAAGGCGAGTTTGCCGGACTCTCTGCAAATTGAGCCGTGTATTGCGGTTGTTTCCTGCGACGAGGACTTAGTGAAAAAGCTGCTGAAAGATATTATTCTTAAAAGTTTACAATAAAACGGAGGTTATGAAATGTTTTGGTATGATGCAACCTATGTCATCCTGATTCCGGCAATTATTTTTACATTTATTGCGCAGGGTAAGGTGACATCTAATTTCAACAGATTTTCAAAAGTAAGAAACAGAAGAGGGCTTACAGGTTATCAGGCAGCAAGAATGATGCTCGATGCCAACGGTCTCAGAGATGTTCAGATTGAACAGGTAAGAGGCAGTCTGACCGACCACTACGATCCGAGAAGCAGGGTTCTCAGACTTTCAGAGACAGTTTACGGCGTGGAATCTGTGGCAGCAATCAGTGTTGCCTGCCATGAAGTGGGTCATGCAATCCAGCACGCACAGAGCTACGGACCGCTTAAGGTAAGAAATTCAATTGTGCCTGTAGTAAATCTGGCTTCCAGTCTCAGCTGGCCAATGGCAATCGTCGGGATTATACTGCTGGGAAGTGGTGCGCTTATAGGGGACACACTTTTCAATATCGGTGTAATTGCAATGCTTGCAGTTATTTTCTTCCACACAGTTACTCTTCCTGTGGAATATAATGCAAGCCGCAGAGCCAAAGACCAGATGGAGGAACTGGGCATTATTGTTGATGGTGAAGAAGCCAGGGGTGCGCGTAAAGTTCTCAGTGCAGCTGCAATGACTTATGTGGCAGCACTTGCAACCGCAATTGCAAACCTTTTAAGAATTCTGGCAATCAGAGGAAACAGAGATTAATGGATTTAAACAGAAAAACAGCCTATGAAGTACTTCTTGATGTGGAGAAGAATCAGGCTTATTCAAATCTTTCTTTAAACAATTTTATAGAAAAAAACAGACCGGAGAGTCCGGCTTTTGTCAGGGAACTGGTTTACGGGGTTCTTGAAAACAAAATCCTGCTTGATCATATTCTGACACAGCTGGTACCATCAGGTCTGAAAAAAGTAAAAAAGCAGGACCTGACACTTCTGCGTATGGGAATATATCAGCTGCGGAGCATGAATTCTGTGCCTGAATATGCAGCAGTTAACGAAACAGTCAATATGGCTAAAGTTTTTGCCCGCGGCCGGGACCGGTTCATCAACGGTGTACTCAGAGGGTACATTAAAAAGAACAATGAGCTGATGTTCCCGGACAGGAATGCTGATGTTGCTGAATATCTTTCTGTGATGCATTCCGCAGAAAAATGGATTGTGAATCTCTGGCTGGATGCCTATGGTGCAGAAGATACAGAGGCAATTCTTGATGCTTCAAACAGAACTCCGGAGCTTACAATAAGAACGAATCTTCTCAGAACTACCAGAGAAGATCTTCGCAGCCGTCTGGAAGAAGAAGGTTTTGAAGTGAGCGACACATGGGAAAGTCCGAGAGGTCTGACTGTAAAAGGCAGCGGTCTTCTGAAAACAAGAGCATACGAAGAAGGTCTGTTTTCTGTACAGGACGAAGCTTCAATGCTGGCGTCTGAGGCTCTGGAAGTTCAGCCAGGCGACACTGTTATTGATGTTTGTGCAGCTCCGGGCGGAAAGTCATTTGCAACAGCAGAGCTTATGGAGGGCTGCGGTACAGTTTACTCAATGGATATTTATGAACATAAACTTAAACTGATGGAAACTCAGGCAAAGCGCACGGGTATTGCCAATATTGAGCTTATATGTCATGACAGCACCGAGCCTATGGAAGATTTTGCCGGAAAAGCAGACAGAGTGCTGGCCGACGTGCCATGTTCAGGGCTTGGCGTAATAAGGCGCAAACCCGAGATTAAATATAAGGGAAATGAAGAACTGCCTGAACTCATTGAAAGGCAGGAAAAAATTCTTTCAGCAGCTGCTTCTTACGTTAAACCGGGAGGTACACTTGTTTACAGCACATGTACTATTAACCCGGAAGAAAATCAGTTGCAGACGAAGAGATTTTTAGATAATAATAAAGACTTTAAAAAAGTCGGGGAAAGACAGCTGTTTCCGACCATGGGAATTGACGGATTTTATATCTGCAAAATGGTCAGAGAATAAGACAGTGAGTAAACTTTCCTGAAAGGAGGAAGAGATGCAGGTCGGTTTTAAATCCGATAAAGGACTCAGACGCAGCAACAATGAAGATGCATGTTTTGTGTTGCTTCCGGATAAGGTATATGTTGTAGCCGATGGGGTTGGGGGCGGAAATGCCGGCGAAATTGCCAGCAGAACCGCAGTGAATGAAATTGCAAATTATGTTGTGGCACACCCTATTTCGCAGCTCAATAACAAATACGCAATAGTAAATTATCTTCAGGACTGTATAGATACAGCAAATGACAAGATATACAAAATGGCCCATACATATGAAGAAAACAGCGGTATGGCCACTACAATCGCTGTGGTCCATATTGCAGAGCACAAGGCTTTCATAGCCAATGTAGGGGACAGCAGGGTGTATCTGATGCGCAGCGGTAAACTGGTGCAGCTCACAGAAGATCATACATATGTAAACACACTGGTAAAAGCGGGAATTCTTTCGCAGGAAGAAGCAGCTTGTGATGAACGGAAGAATGTTATCACCAAAGCTCTGGGGGCAGACAAAACTGTGGAACCTGACTTTTTCCAGGTAGAAATAGCAGAAGATGATGTTTTTATTATCTGCACTGACGGACTTTATGATGAAGTACCGCCGGAAGAAATCGTACAGGTTCTCAGTCAGGAACTTTCAATGTCTGAAGTATGTGCACAGCTGGTACAGATGGCCAATGTACACGGAGGACATGATAATATTACGATTATAAGTCTTAAAGTAACGGAGGAAGATATCAATGAGCAATAGATTATTAGCTGGTAGATATGAATTAGTAGAAAAAATCGGTGAGGGCGGAATGGCCGTTGTTTACAAGGGCAAGGACAGACTTCTCAACAGATATGTGGCTATCAAGATCCTCCGTCCCGAGTACACAAAGGATGAACAGTTTATTGAAAATTTCAGAAGAGAGTCACAGGCAGCAGCCGGACTTTCCCACCCGAATATCGTTGGTGTTTATGATGTGGGCAAAGAAGGCAATATCTACTTCATCGTAATGGAACTCATCGAAGGCAAAGTTCTCAGCCAGATTATCAAGGAAAAAGGAAAGCTTGATTATAAAGAAGCGATTCATATTATCCGTCAGGTAGCATCTGCACTGGACCTTGCACATAAAAATCAGATTGTACACAGAGATGTAAAGCCTCATAATATTCTGATCACAAACACAGGCGTTGCAAAACTTGCGGACTTTGGTATTGCCAAGGCAGTGAGCGCTGCAACAATTGTAGGCGGAAACAATAAGGTTATGGGCTCTGTTCATTATTTTTCACCTGAACAGGCAAGAGGCGCTTATGTGGATGAAAGATCTGATATTTACTCACTGGGTATTGTACTTTATGAAATGCTTACAGGCAAAGTACCTTTTGACGGGGACAACCCTGTATCAATTGCACTGCTTCACATCAATGAGCCGATGCCAGCAGTGACATCAGAAGTTCATGGCCTGCCGCCTCAGCTTGAAAAAATTATTTTCAAAGCTACAGAAAAATATCAGAGCAACAGATACAAACATGTTGATGAAATGATCAGTGATCTTGATGATATTGAATTTATAACTAAAGTCATGGGTCAGAAAGCTTTTGTGGGAGAAAGTGTTTCTGTACATGATTCTGCAGAAGAAAAAGCAATACAGAACATACATCACGAACCTGAAAAAACAGACAAACCTAAACGCACTGATGTACATAAGACTCCTAAGACAAACACAAAAGATAAAAAGACATCAGGTCCGGGCAAGATGACAATTTTCATTATCGCAGGTATTCTTATTCTGGCAATTGCCGGTGTTTTCGGGCTTGGTTCAATGTTAGGCTGGTTCGGAGAAGATACAGCAGAAATTGAACTTCCAAGTTTTGCAGGCAAAACTCTTGAAGAAGCACAGGTTGAAGCTGAAGCACTGGGACTGAGGATTGAAAAAGATCAGGATGTTTACAGCCCTGACCAGGAAGAGGGAAGAATTACTTCACAGAGCCCTACAGCTGGTTCTATGGTAATGGAAGGCCAGCTTATCAGAGTAAATGTCAGTCTTGGCAAACGTAACGGTGTAGTTCCTAAACTTGTGGAAATGGATATAAACGAAGCCATTGAAATCGCCGAATCTTTCGGATTCAAAGTAGTTCCGACAGTGGTTGAAAGTCATTTCCCTAAAGATATGGTAATCTCACAGAATCCTGATGTGGGTGATGTGGCGAAAAGCGGCAGCGAAATTCAGCTTGAGGTCAGCGACGGCAAAGGAAAGGAAATGGTTAAGGTTCCTGATCTTTTCGGCAGAACTCCTGATGAGGCGCGTACACTGCTGGCACAGGCAGGGCTTGCAACTACAGGCCAGGTTACTTACGAAGAAGTGGATGAAATGGCCGAAAACCTCATATTCTGGCAAAGTGTTGCTGCCGGCGAAGAAGTAGAAAAAGGCACTGCAATTGATTACAAAGTAAGTAAGGGCACTCAGCCTGAAGGCAGCGGCAGTGGTGATTTTGATTTAGATATTGATATTGACGATACAACTGCACCTGATCCTGGCACTGATGAAGGAACCGATGAAGTACAGGATGCAGGAACAGAGCCCGGAGAAGAATAGTTTATGAAAGGTTTAATAATAAAAGGTATCGGTGGTTTCTACTATGTGGATACGGAAGCCGGAGTCATAGAGGCGAAGGGAAGAGGAATCTTTAAGAAAGACGGAATCACTCTGGCTGTAGGTGATATGGTGGATATCGAAATCATCGATGAAGATGAAAAAAAGGGTGTCATAAATGCCATTGAGCCCCGCAGAAATCAGTTTATAAGGCCGCCTATTGTAAATGTGGATACATTTGTCGTTACTTTTGCTGCAACCCGCCCAAAGCCTAATTTTGTCCTTGTGGACAAGTTCCTGGTTATGGCAGAGATGAACAATGTGGACGCAGTTATCTGCATAAACAAATGCGACCTTGTGGATGAAGAGACAATGGCACAGTACAAGGCAATTTATGAAGGTACATATCCTGTGATTGCTGTCAGTGCACAGACCGGTCAGGGAATTGATGAACTTGAAGCTGCAATTGCAGGTAAAACCGTAGCGCTGGCAGGACCATCAGGTGTGGGAAAATCAACGATTATCAATGCAATTATACCTCATGCCAATATGGAAACCGGTACCATAAGCGAAAAAACCAAACGTGGTAAACATACTACCCGTCATGTTGAAATTTTTGCGGCCAACGGAGGCGGAAGAGTGTATGATACACCTGGATTTACTTCTTTTGAAATTCTTGAAGCAGAAGAAGATAATCTGGAAATGTATTATCCCGACATCGCACACTACAAAGGACAGTGCTACTATGACGACTGCCGTCATCTTAAAGAACCTGAGTGTGCAGTAAGGGCTGCAGTAAAAGCCGGAAAAATCCACAAACTCAGATACGAGTCCTATGTGGCAAACATGGAAGAAATAAAAACCCGCAGAAAGTATTAGCGTAAACGCGGAAAGGAATTTAAAATGCTTAAACTTGCACCATCAATTTTATCAGCAGATTTCGGACATCTTGCAGAAGATGTTAAAAAAATCGAAGAGGGGGGCGCAGACATCATTCATGTAGATGTTATGGATGGCCATTTCGTACCTAACATCAGCTTCGGAGCACCTGTAATGAAAGGACTAAACGGCAAAACAAATCTGCCTTATGATGTTCACCTCATGATTGAAAACCCTGACAAATACATAGAAGATTTTGTGACACCGCAGACTGAATATATTACAGTACATCAGGAAGCATGTGTACACCTTCACAGAACTATTCAGAATATTAAATCCAAAGGAATAAAAGCAGGTGTTTCTCTTAATCCGGCAACTCCTGTAAGTACTCTGGAATGCATTCTGGATGATGTGGATCTGGTTCTTATCATGTCAGTAAATCCGGGATTCGGCGGACAGAAGTTTATTCCTGGTGCTCTTGAAAAGGTAAGACAGCTGGCTCAGCTTAAGAAAGAAAAAGGTTATAATTTCATTATTGAAATTGATGGCGGAATTACCCTTGATAATGTACAGGAAGTTATCGATGCCGGGGTTGAAATGGCAGTTGCCGGTTCAGCGGTTTTCGGTGCAGAAGATGTGGTACAGAGAGTTAAGGATTTTAAGAAATTCTAGAAAATTTAAGATATTAAAAAAACAGAGCAGAGACTTGTCAGCCTCTGCTCTTTCTGTTTTTTGTAATGATGATTTATGCGGCTTCATCTGCCTGTAATTCACCATCTGCCGGAATATCAGGATCAACAGGTGGGATTACAGGGTCAACTGGTGTAACCGGATCTACAGGGTCTGGTGGAATTACAGGATCTGTAGGATCTGTTGGATTAAACGGATCGTATGGATTGTCCGGATTTGTCGGATCAATAACAGGATCAGTTATTTCAGGAATAGGATCCACAATAGTTATATCATCTTCCACTTCAGGGTCCACAGGATAGACTTCAGGGTTTACATTATGCTCATTACAATAGTAATGTGGAACTTCGTTCTTGATATCCTTTACCTTTTCGTTAGGAACGTAAGGTCTCATAATTCCTGTGTCTGTTTCAACGTAAGGACAGCCAGGTGTTGCAAGATATCCGGAATCTTCGCAGATTTCCACAGTTACGCTCAGTGAACCTGCTTCTGTAGGCTGTGTACCTGTAGTGAAGTATTCGCTTCTTGTGGAAGAACTGTCTTCTGTAGCAAGCATGCCGCTCTTTGTGTCAATTTCTACCTGGATAACGTTTTCCGGACGCTTGGAATACTTTCCGCCTTTGGCATCATCAATCTGTCCCATAATATTGCCCCAGAGGCTTGCAGCCTTGCCGGACATGGAGGAAAGTTTGATGTTTACGTCATTTCCGATCCATACAGCTGCGGAGTAGTTTGCTGTGAAACCATCAAACCATATGTCGTAGCTGTCGGAAGTAGTACCTGTCTTACCGCCGACTTTTTCGCCTTTGACTCTGGCATTACCGGCAATACCTTCACTTACAACTGTCTGAAGAACGTCTCTCATAATCCATGCAACGCCAGGATCAAGGACTTCAGTTTCTTCAACTATAGGTTCAAGAAGAATGTCTCCGTTTCTTGTAGTAACTTTGGTGTAGCAAGTATGGCTCTTATGGATACCTTCATTTACGAAAGTTGAGTATGCACTGGCCATTTCAAGTGTTGTTGCACCGTTGGTCATACCACCCATGCCGAGTGCGGCAAGGTTAAGGTCATTGATATTTCCTTCTTTTACAAGAGTAGTAAGACCGAATCTTTCGGCAATATCAAAAGCATAATCAACTCCGACCTGAGTTAAAAGTTTTACTGCACAAACGTTTACAGACTGCTGAAGGGCAGTTCTGAAAGTATAAAGACCTTTATATGAACGGTAGGAGTTTACTGGCCATTTTTTGCCGTTAATTTTTGTAGGTTCGTCATCAATGATTGAGCCGGCAGTCAAATAAGTTCCCCATAATTCTGCACCCTGCTGGTCGAATTCAGGGTCATGGATATTTGATGTCAGGCCTTCTTTCTGAAGTTCAAAACTCTGCTGAAGAGCAGCTGCATATACTGCAAGCGGCTTGATTGATGAACCAGGCTGACGAGGGGATGTTGCTCTGTTGAAGAGCATTCTTCCGGAAGTTTTACGTCCGCCGATCATTGCCTTTACAGAACCAGTGCTGTTATCAATGATAGTCATAGCAGCCTGAGGCTGAATTACTTTCTGTTTCAGGGAATAATTGTGAGTTGAAAGTTTCTTTCCGTCTTCCTTGAAAAATTCAGGATAGTCAGTAAAGAACTGAGCAGATACAACCAGATTATTGTCTTTGTCTCTTGACTTATACTGCTGCGGAATATTTACATAGCCGCCGGCAATTGAATAGAAGTGGTCATTTTCAATGGTGTACATGCTCTTGAATTCCACACTGTAATCAGTTTGGCCGTTTACTGTTGTGTTATAAATCAGAAGACGTTTTCCAGCAAAAATTGTAAGTGAACCATCTTCGTTCCATTCATATTCACTGGATTTGAGTTTGAAAGCACCGTCTTCCTCAATGTAGTTGGAGTACTTGTGAAGCATTATATTTCCTGCTTCGTTGAGAATGTTGCCATCCTTGTCTTTTTTGTAACTGATAGGTTCAGGGAAATTGTCATCGTCCTTGAATTCCTTTTCAATTACGGCCTGAGCCTGGGAGTCCATAGTAGTATAAATATTAAGGCCTCCGTTATAAACCAGGTTATATGCTTTGGAATAATCATAGCCGTATTCTTCCTGAAGATCAGAAATAACTGTTTTGATTACGTAGTCAGCAAAGTAGTTTGATACCGTATTGAGCGCATCAAGGGAAGGATTTACGATATCCTTAAGTTCAGTAGCCTTGGCTTCTTCGTATTCTGCATCTGAAATATACCCCTGTTCGTGCATAAGAGCAAGGCAGGTGAGCATTCTAGGCTTTGCCTTGTCATTCCATACATACGCAGTGTTGCCGTTAGTTGTAATTACATTTTCAGCATCTTCAGTAAGTTCTTCTTTATTCATGGAATAAACAAGTGCATATGAAGAAGGTGCCTGCGGCATTGCTGCAAGCCATGCTGCTTCTGCAATGGTAATATCTTCAATGTCTTTGGAGAAATATGCCTGCGCAGCTGTCTGCACACCCCAGCCGGAACCGAAGTTAACTGTGTTAAGGTAGGCTTCGAGAATCTGGTCCTTGTTAAGCTTCTTTTCAAGGATTATTGCATAATATGCTTCTGTAAGCTTACGGTCAAGAGAACGTTCACTCATTTTATCTTCAAGATAAAGGTTTCTTGCAAGCTGCTGAGTAATTGTACTTGTACCGCTGATACCGCCGCCGTGGAGAATTGCATCTTTGATAGCCCCGAAAATACGGATAATGTTGAAACCGTTGTGAGTTTCAAATGTCTTATCTTCCAGAGCGATGAAAGCATACTGTACATGGTCTGGAATCTGGCTGATTTCAACGAGAGTACGGTTCTGCTCTGCAAAAACGTTATCGATGATTTCGCCTTCATCATCATATAAAACAGAACTCTGTGACAGGAGGCTGTAAATATTATCTGTTTCGATGTCAGGAGCTTTTACAATAATGCTTGCAACATATCCGACAACCCCGAGCGCACATATGAGGCAGATGCAGACCATGAACTTAAAGAACTGCCAGAAGTTAAGTCTGTATTTTTTTCCGGATTTTTTCTTGCGAGAGTTGCTCTTTTTTTCAGGTTTATCCTGTGCGGAGTCCTGAACTTTTGCAAGAGCAAGTGCTTCCTTTTCTTTTTTTGCACGTCTTGATCTGTGAACTTCCTGTTCGCTGTCAGGACGTGGATTGTAATCATCATAATTACTCAAATAAATCACCCGCTTTCTTTTTTTGTACGTGTATACGTAAAAGTGTATTTATTACATAGATAATCACTCTATAGTATACCATAATGTTGCTGTAATGCCAAACATTTTTGTGTATTTTTATGGAAAGAGCTGGCTTGTTCAGAAAACAAAAATGTAATATAATGTAAATGATTTAGGCGCCCCTACATAAGGAGGCACATATGCGCAGAAAATTATTCTGTACACTGATGGCAGTTATGACAATTTTATTTTTTGCAGATTTTATTGGTATCCCGCTGAAGGACAGCACCATGGATGGTCTCATAGGACAAAGCGGCATAATTACAGGCAAAGTTACTGAAGTGCAGTATAAAGGAGCTGAAAAATACAATCTGGAGATTGACATTTATACTTTTAACAGCAGATCTGTCAGATGCAGAGAAAAACTTCTTTTAACAATTTACAGCGATCTTGAAGAGCCATGGAACTATTATAACGAACTGATCAGTTTTGAAGGAGAAATAACTGAACCTTCAGGTCAGCGCAACCCACACTGTTTTGATTATAAAAAATATCTGAAAAGCAGGGGGATAGGGGCAGTTTCATCGGCAGATACATTTACTGTCCAGCAGTGCGGACTGACTTTAAAAGAAAAATATGAAAAGTGGCTGTTCAGGCAGCGATGTATGTTTGAGAAGGAGCTTACAGCAGAAACACGAGGAGTAATAATGGGCGTCCTTTTCGGCGATACAACATTTCTTGATGAGGATATATATGAGGATTTCAGAAATAATGGCACAGCACATATTCTGGCTGTAAGCGGACTTCATGTGGGCATTCTTTATTCACTTTACCAAAAAGCATCAGGGCGGAGAAACAGCCGGGGCGGGTTAATTCTGCTGGCATTGCTGCTGTTTTCTTATGGAACACTTTCTATGTGGAGTCCTTCCGTGACCAGAGCATCACTTATGATTGCCATGAACGTAACTGCAAAACTTCTGGACCTGCGCTATGATATGCTTACTTCTATGAGTGCTGTTGCAATGATGCTTATCTTCAGGAATCCTTATGTGATTTACGGAGCCGGATTCCAGATGTCATTCCTTGCAATATCTTCAATTGCTTTTATAAGGCCTGTTATTCCTGACAAAATTCCTGAATTTCTGGCAGTTCCGCTGGCTGTATATACAGGTCTGCTTCCGTATCAGATATATCAGTTTAATTACATCTCTTTGGTTTCTGTTGCAGCAAATCTGCCCATTGTATTTATTGCCGGATATTTTGTGCCGGTAGCTGTTCTTGCATTTGCAGTATTTATTACATCAGGAAATTTTGGTGTACTCAGGCCTGTTGTCGACGGAATGACAATAATGATAACAGAGATAAATAAATTATCCACACTGGGAGGGTATGGAAGTATTGAAGTTGTAAGGCCGCCGCTCTGGATAGTTATTCTGACTGAAGGAATGATATTTTTTGCTTCTTCAGAGGCTTTTTCAATAATGAAGATACGGGAAAACTTTAAAAGAATTGTTTTTTCAGTGACTGCAATTGGTGTTCTGGCCTGTATGTGCGGATATTTTACTTATTCACCGATTACCCGTGACCAGATTGTATTTGTTGATGTAGGACAGGGTGACTGTATTCATTTAAGAGAGGGAAGAAAGGATATTCTTATTGATGGCGGAGGAAATATAAACTTTAATGTGGGCAAAAATACGCTGAAACCATATCTGCTGCGCAATGGTGCACCTGATGTGGATCTGGCACTGGCAACACATCTGCATATGGACCATTATAAAGGACTTGAGGAATTGTCTGGGGAGTTTGATGTAAAAAAGCTTCTTTCAGGACTTACGGCAGGAAAAATAGTTAAAATATCAGACAATCTGCTTATAGAAACTCTGTGGCCGGAACACATTGATCCACATACCGGACAGGAAGAAAACAGTCAGTGTTCAGTATTTCTTTTGTATTTTTATGAATACAAAATACTTATCACAGGGGACTTGGATGAAGCGGGAGAAAAGAGTATTATAGAAAAATATAAGGGAACAGACAAACTGGATGCAGATATTCTTAAAATAGGTCATCATGGCAGTAAATACAGTACTTCTCAGGAATTTCTCGATGCGGTATCTCCTGATTATGCCGTTATTCAGGTGGGAAAAAACAACTATGGGCACCCGGCGGCAGAAGTAATTGAAAAATGTCAGAAAAAAGGTATAATAGTATTAAGAAATGATTACAATGGGGCAGTAGGGTTTTCTTTAAAAAATGACGAAATCCACTGCCATAGGATGATTGACCGGAAGGATTGAAATGGCAGGTAATTTTAACAAAAAAGATCACGCATTCAAAACATTTAATACAGACCTGAAAGAAGATAATTTTCCTCCTGTGATTTTTATGTACGGTGTGGAAGAATACCTCATTGACTGGGCAGCAGGCTGTCTTGTAAACAGATTTGTAAATCCGGGTACAAAAAGTCTTGATTATGTAAAACTCAGTGATGATACTGCAGGAGCTGACATGGTTCTCGAGGCATGCAACACTTTTTCCATGTTTTCAGAAAGAAGAGTTGTGTGGGCAAAAGAATTTGCTCCTCTCAGAGCTGTAAATCCCAAGGGATTTACCCAGTCAGACAAGGAAAAACTTCTTGAATATGCATCAAATCCCAACGAGGGAACTTTGCTTATTCTTTCATCGTCAGAGATTGAAGAAAAAAGTGAGCTGGTAAAAGAACTGAAAAAAATCTGCAGATGCTACGATTTTGACAAGCTGGATTATTCTGCACTTATGGGTTTTGCGGAAAAGCGTTTCAGGGCTGCAGGTGTTCAGATAAACCGCGATGTTCTTAAATATATGGTCGATGAGACCGGTTATTTCAACAAAGAAACTGAATACCGGATCTTGAATCTTGAAAATGATATCAAAAAAGTAATCGCCCACAGTGATGGCATGATAATAAGGGAAGAAGATGTTTCGGCAACTCTTAACGGAGATCTGGATACATTTGTATTTAATTTCCTGGATGCAGTGAGCAATAATAAAAAAGATATTGCGTTCACTCTGCTCCATAATATACTTGCGGCGGGAAGTGATGTTTTTTCTGTTACAGGCCTGCTTGTAAACCATTTTGAACTTATTCTTGAAGTAAAGGAATTCAAGCAGGACGGTATGAACCTGAATGCAATAACAAGCATCATGAAGATGCACGAATTCAGAATCAAAAAAGCAATGGCATTTGCTGATAAATTTACTGTGGAAAAATTAAAAAATATTCTTACCCAGTTATATGAAATAGACAGAAATATCAAGACGGGCGCTCTTGAGCAGAGCATGGCACTTGAACTTATGGTGGGGAGGATTTAAAAATGTTGGGCGCAAACAAGCAACTTAAGGCAGACCTGATGCTGATACTGGTAACTTTGTGTTGGGGCGTTTCCTATTTTCTCATGGACATCTGTCTGGGAGATATGGATCCGTTTACTCTCAACGCACACCGATTTATTGGTGCTTTTGTTATCGCAGCAGCCCTTTCATGGAAAAAAATCAAAACAATCAATAAAATAACTCTGAAATACAGCATTCTTTTAGGTGTTTTGCTTGTAATTGTGTACATAGGAGCTACATTTGGTGTAAAGTACACGACTTTATCAAACTCAGGGTTTCTTTGCGCCCTGACAGTTGTGTTCACACCTATGATAGCCAGAATTTTTCTTAAGCAGAAACAGGAGAAAAAAGTTGTTATTGCAGTAATTATATGCTTCATAGGCATTGCACTGCTCACGCTTAAAGATGACTTTTCGGTAAACACAGAAAATCTCATAGGAGATCTTATGTGTGTCATGTGTGCACTGAGTTATGCTGTAGTGCTTCTTCTCACTGAAAAAGCCGTTTCTCATGAGGCCGTTGATGCTTATCAGCTGGGTGTATTCCAGATTGGTTTTACAGGGGTATTTAACCTTATTATTGCGTTTATGCTTGAACAGCCGCACCTGCCGACAACAGGACCAGTATGGGCGTCAGTAATTTTCCTATCGATTTTCTGTACAGGGGTTGCATATGTGGTGCAGCCGATTGCACAGCAATATACAACAGCATCACATACAGGCGTGATTTTTGCCATGGAACCTGTATTTGCTTCTGTTGTGGCAGTGGTATTTGCCAACGAAATACTTACAACCAAATCATATCTTGGTGCGTTTCTTATGATGATAAGTTTTTTCATAATGGAAACAGATTTCAAAAAGCTTTTAAATAAAAAACAGATATAAAAATGTATTAGTAAAGGAGGCGGAAAGGTGAACAGATTATATATTAAATCACCTGACGCAGCTCAGAAAACAGTTGAGGGTCTTTACAAAGATTTTGAAAGAAGAATTGTTGCCAGCCCACCCGGACAATGTCCTGCGGACCTGACAATTATGGAAGAAGGAAGTGAGTTCCTCGAAAGACTTGCCAGCCGTAACAGATATAAGTGGCCTATGTACACATCATGTTGTCCTGGATGGGTAAGATTTATGAAAACTCAGTATCCGGACATGGTGGATGACCTTTCAACAGCAAAATCACCCCAGCAGATGTTTGGTGCAATGTCAAAAACATATATTGCTCAGAAGCTGGGTCTTGATCCGGACAAGATTTTCTCTATTTCCATTATGCCTTGTATTTCCAAGAAGTATTAAAGAAGTGTAAAACAGGTTAACGATGCAGGTCATGGAAGCGATGTGGATCTGGTTATTACTACAAGAGAACTTGACAGACTTATCAGAGCTGACAGCATCAAACCGCAGGATCTGACAGAAATGCCTTTTGATGATATTTTTGGAGCAGGCTCCGGGGCAGCTGTTATTTTCGGCACAACCGGCGGCGTAATGGAAGCGGCTCTGAGAAGTGCCTATTTCCTGGTGACAGGTTCTAATCCTGATCCTGATGCTTTCAGTGATGTCAGAGGTATGGATGGGTGGAAAGAAGCAAAATTCAATCTGGCAGGAACTGAACTTAAAGTGGCCGTGGTTAACGGACTTGGAAATGCAAGAAAACTGGTTGAAGCAGTAAGAAAGGGTACAGTTGCTTATGATTTCGTAGAAGTTATGGCATGTCCGGGCGGCTGCGTAGGCGGTGGCGGACAGCCTTTCAGAGACGGAGAAGAAAAAGCAGCAGAGCGTGCAAAGAAGCTTTATGGTCTTGATAAAATCAACGACCTGAGATTTTCTCACGAAAACCCTGCAGTACAGCTTACATATAAAGAATTCCTTGGCAACCCTTTGTCACACAGAGCACATGGGCTTCTGCATACAGATCTTAAAGAATGGGATCTTGATATGCTGCAGAGCATACACGAATAAAACATTAAAAAACCGCAGACTTGCTCAATGCAGGCCTGCGGTAATTTTTTCCTTATAAGTTTATTTTTTTATTCCTGCGCTCTGAAAGTTATTTCGCCTGTTTCAGCATCCATTGCATCAATAATAGCCAGTGATTCCAGGTGGTAACCCAGATTACGGATTACTGTACCGCCTGCCTGAAAACCTTTTTCAATAACAATTCCCAGACCTTCAACAGTTGCATCAGCAGATTTTGCAATGGAAATGAGGCCCTGAAGAGCACAGCCGTTAGCAAGGAAATCATCAATTATAAGAAGATGATCTTCTGCATTGAGAAACTTCTTGGAGACGATAACCTGGTTTTTATTCTTATGTGTGAAGGATTCAACTTCGGCCACATACATATCACCATCAATGTTTATTGACTTGGACTTTTTTGCAAAAACCATAGGAACACCGAATTCTCTTGCAACAAAAGCAGCGATGCCAATGCCGGAGGCTTCAATTGTCATGACTTTTGTAATATGCTTGTCTGCGAAACGACGCTTGAATTCACGACCGATTTCCTCCATTAAGGAGATGTCCATCTGGTGATTGAGGAAACTGTCAACTTTAAGTACATTACCTGATTTTACGATGCCATCTTTTACGATTCTTTCTTCTAAAAAGTTCATCTTCGATTCCTTTCTTGAATAATTGCAATAATAACTACTATTTATATTAATTTGCTATTTTTCTTGCTACATGAATGCCGCTTGCAGATGCGTGGGAAAGTGAGTGGGTTATGCCGCTTCCGTCACCGATGATGTACAGACCAGGATAGCATGTTTCAAGATGTTCATCTACTTTAACTTCCATATTGTAGAACTTGACTTCAACACCATAAAGCAGGGTGTCTTCATTGGCAGTACCCGGAGCAACTTTGTCGAGCGCATAAATCATTTCGATAATACCGTCAAGTAAACGTTTTGGAAGCACCAGGCTGAGGTCACCAGGTGTAGCATTGAGAGTAGGTGTAATGAAAGCTTCTTCAATGCGGGCAGGTGTAGATCTGCGTCCGCGGATAAGGTCACCGAATCTCTGTACAATTACACCGCCTCCCAGCATATTGCTCAGACGGGCGATTGATTCACCATAACCGTTGGAATCTTTAAATGGTTCAGAGAAATGTTTGGATACCAGCAGCGCAAAGTTAGTATTTTCAGTCTGTCTGGCAGGATCTTCATAACTGTGTCCGTTTACTGTGATAATGCCGTTAGTATTTTCATTAACAACAGCACCCTTTGGATTCATGCAGAAAGTACGTACTTTATCACCATATTTTTCAGTACGGTAAACAATTTTACTTTCATAAAGCTCATCAGTAAGGTGGGCAAAAACTGCTGCAGGCAGTTCCACACGGACTCCGATATCAACACGGTTGGACTTGGTAGGGATGTCCAGATCCTTGCAGATTTTTTCCATCCATTTGCTTCCGATTCTGCCCACGGAAATGATACATTTGTGGCAGGAATAGGTTTCATCTCCACATTTTACTGCGTAGCCTCCTGGAATGATTTTTACTGAATCAACATGAGTGTCGAAGAAAAATTCGACTTTATCTTTAAGATGTGCATATATGTTTTCCAGTACGATATAGTTGATGTCTGTACCAAGATGACGGACAGAAGCATCAAGAAGATGAAGGTCATTCTGGATGCACATTGTTTTAAACCGTGAACCGGCAGTAGAGTAAAGTTTAGTTCCTTCTCCGCCGTATTTAAGGTTGATTTCATCTACATAGTGCATCAGTTCCAGCGCCTGTTTTTTGCCGATATATTCATAGAGCGTGCCGCCGAAATCATTGGTAATATTGTATTTTCCATCAGAGAAAGCACCGGCACCACCAAATCCGCTCATTATTGAACAGCTTTTGCAGCCGATACAGCTTTTAATTTTAACGCCGTCTATAGGGCAGCGGCGTTTATCTAATGCATGGCCTGCTTCAAAAACAGCGACCTTAAGGTCTGGTTTTTTCTGCATCAGTTCATATGCTGCGAAGATTCCACCCGGCCCTGCACCGACAATAATTACATCATAATTCATAATTTTTACTCCGTTACAAAATAATTTGATTTTTATTGCTTACTGCCACTAGTTCTCTTGCACTTTGCAGTGTAGTTTCTGTTATATTTGTGCCGCCAAGAAGACGGGCAATTTCTGAAACTTTTTCATCTTCAGTGAGTTTTTCTATTGTGGTGAAAGTTTTTTCATCGTCAGATTCTTTGTAAATGCGATAATTATAATCACCACATGCTGCAATCTGAGGAAGATGGGTGATACAGAGAATCTGGTGCTCACGTGAGATTTCTTTCAGTTTTTTACCTACGATGCTTGCAGTTATACCACTGATACCATTGTCTATTTCATCAAAAATAAGTGTAGGTATCATGTCATAAGAACTGATGATATTTTTAAATGCAAGCATTATTCTGGACATTTCACCGCCGGAAGCAATTTTATAAAGTGGCTTCAGTGGTTCTCCCTTGTTGGTTGAAATCAGGATTTCAACTTTGTCCATACCTTCGGCTGTTGGAGAGGTAAGCGGCTCTATTGAGATGCTTATGTGTGAATCGTGGAAGTTAAGATCCACCAGTTCTTTCTGAATTTTGGCTTCCAGTTCAGCGGCTACTTCCTTACGTACTGAAGTGAGGGCAGAACATGCTGCCAGAAGTTCTTTTTTCAGAGTTATAAGTTCACGTTCAAGTTTCAGCTTAACATCATCAAAATTGTCGATGACATTGAGCTGAGCTGCAATATTATCACGATACTCAAGAATTTCTTCGATGGAGCTGCCGTATTTTTTCTTAAGATTTTCAATAAGGTCCATGCGTGAGATGGCGCTGTCCAGTTCAGAAGGAGAGAACGTGATTCCGTCCTTTACACCGCGTAGCTCACTGCAAAGGTCCTGCAGGCGATAGTAAATATCGCTGAACTCCTGTGAAAGGCTTTCCAGATCTTTGGAAAAACCTGAAATCTCTTCTACTGCACGTACTGCGCTTCCCATTCCGTCAAGAACAGAAGGGGCTTCGTCGGCCATTATTGCATAGGATTTTTCAATGTTTGCAAAGATTTTTTCACTGTTCTGAAGCAGGCTGATACGGTCTGCAAGTTCTTCATCTTCTCCGGGGGTAAGGTCAGCTTTATCGATTTCTGCAACTTCATACTGGTAAAAGTCCTTTTTACGGGCATTTTCTTTTTCCAGAGAAAGGAGAGATGCCAGTTCGCTTCGGCACCTGGAAAAATTTTCAAAGATTCCGGAAACCTGTTCTTTAGCAGGGAAAATCAGGTCAGTTTTGTAAGTGTCCAGCAGAACCTGATGATATTCAGGATTGAGCAGGGACTGGTTGTCGTACTGACCGTGAATGTCGGCAAGTCTGGCACAGACTTTGTTAAGCTGGGTAAGGGTGACGATTTCACCGTTGAGCTTGCAGAGATTTTTGCCGGAAGAGGAGACTTCTCGTGTTATCAAGATTTCTTCATCGTCAAGGACGCCAAGGAGCTGAACTACAGCTTTATCAGTGCCTGTACGGATAGCTGAAGTATCGGCGCGGCTTCCCAGCGCCAGACTTATAGCCTCAATAACAATGGACTTACCACTGCCCGTTTCACCGGTAATAATGTTAAGTCCATTTTCAAAGTCTACCTCAGTATTTTCAATTATTGCGAAATTTTTAATACTGATATGATTAATCATTTTTTGCCCTCGAATAAAGCATTTCTTTAAAACCGTCTATAATTTTAGGGACATTATCTGGGTCGTCAGCTATTAGAATAAATGTATTGTCACCTGCGATTGACCCTTTTATATGAGGAAGATTACTTGTGTCAAGTGCCTCAGCAGCCGCATTGGCGCATCCGGAAAGAGTTTTTACAATAATAATATTACCGGAAGAATCTACAGAAGTAACAGTCTCGCGGAAAATTTTTACAAATCTGTCTGTGACAGGCATGTCTTTAGAGGTGCTGACTGCATATTTATACTTGCCCGAAGATGAAAGCGTTTTTACAAGCTGTAATTCTTTTATGTCACGTGAAATGGTAGCCTGTGTAACTTCAAAACCGCTTTCACGTAAAAGTGCGGCAAGTTTTTCCTGGGTGTCAACTTCATTATTGTTGATAATTTCAACGATTTTATTTTGCCTTGAATATCTCATGTCAACCTCCGGTACAATCAAATTTTTTACAGTTAAGCCACATTAAATTAAGTTAATAATATCACAATATCTTTTTCTTTTCAATAGGATTGAATGAATAAAAAATTTATAGACAAACAAATGTTTGCGTGTTATAATAAATTAAGAACAAAAAAGAACGGAGATTTTTATGAGAATTCTGGGAATTGACCCTGGTTATGCAATTCTGGGATATGGTGTCCTGGACATGACCGGCAATCATTTTTCTGTGGTAACATATGGTTCTATAATTACAGATTCAAAGATGGATATGCCTTCCAGACTTGAAGTTCTGTATGACGGACTTGAAAATATAATTAAAACTTACAAACCTGAAGAAGCAGCGATTGAAGAGTTGTTTTTCAACAATAATGCCAAGACAGCCATCCTTGTAGGTGAAGCCAGAGGTGTTGCGGTACTTGCATGTGCCAAGCAGGGGCTTAAAATCAGTGAATATACACCGCTTCAGATCAAACATGCACTGGTTGGATACGGCCGTGCAGACAAGAAGCAGGTTCAGGCGATGGTCAAGGCAATTCTGAATCTGGACGCAGTACCTAAACCTGACGATACAGCAGATGCTGTTGCAGCAGCAATTTGCCATGGACATTCTGCAGGAAGCAGAGGGCGCAGGCAGCTCAGAATTAAGGAGGGAATTTAACTTTGATAAAGTATATACGAGGATATTATGCAATGACAATTCCCACAGGAATTGTGGTGGAAACACCATCAGGGATAGGTTTTGAAATAAATGTTCCTGCCGGTTCGCCTCTTTATAAATATGGCGAAGGGGAAGAAGTAAAAGTATTTACTGCAATGATTGTCAAGGAAGATGATGTGAGCCTGTATGGTTTCCATAACAGGGAAAGTCTTGACTTTTTCCGTATGCTTATTACTGTCAGCGGCATCGGTGCAAAGGGTGCTGTGGCAATTATGGGTTCCATGTCTTTGGATGAACTGAGACGTGCAATAATGTTTGAAGACGTAAAGCAAATCAGCAAAGCCAACGGTGTAGGCAAGAAGACGGCAGAGCGTCTTATTCTTGAACTTAAGGATAAGGTTGGCAAACTGGATATGGATGGAGTTTCTGTTTCAGATATGGCCGGAATAAGTACAGCTTCCGGCTCAGGAACACCGGATTCGGGAGATAACCGTACAGAAGCGATACATGCTCTTATTGCTCTTGGATACAGTAAAGCCGAGGCTTTCGGTGCAGTTGCCAAGGTACCTGAGGACAATCTGACAAGTGAAGAATATATTAAAAAGGCACTTAAAAGCCTGTTTTAAACGATAAAGAGGGACATTAAATGGACAATGAAAGAATTACATCTGCTAACATCAATGCCGGTGAGCTTCGCAGCGAGGTTAATCTGCGGCCGCAGCATCTGGACGACTATATAGGACAGCAGGGTGTTAAACAAAATCTTAAAATATTTATTGAGGCTGCTAAAATGAGAGGTGAGCCTCTTGATCATGTGCTGTTTTACGGACCTCCGGGCCTTGGCAAAACAACACTTGCCGGAATTATTGCCAACGAGCTCGGGGTAGACATTAAGATTACTTCCGGTCCTGCCATCGAAAGAGCAGGAGATCTGGCTGCTATTCTTACTAATCTGAATGATAATGACGTTCTGTTTATTGACGAAATACACAGACTGAACCGTTCTGTGGAAGAAGTTCTTTATTCAGCTATGGAAGACTATGCCCTGGACATTATCATTGGTAAGGGTCCGTCTGCACGTTCAATTAGACTGGATCTGGCTAAATTCACTTTAATAGGGGCAACAACAAGAGCGGGAAGTCTTTCTGCACCGCTCCGTGACCGTTTCGGAGTTCTCGGTAAGTTTGAAATGTACACTTCCGATGAACTTAAAGAAATTCTCAGCCGTACAGCCAGAATTCTCGGTGTTGAAATTGACGAGCAGTCACTTAATGAAATGGCTAAGCGTTCCAGAGGTACACCGAGAGTTGCAAACAGAATGTTAAAACGAATCAGGGACTTTTCACAGGTCAAAGGAAATGGTATAATAGATATCGACATCACCAGAGAAGGGCTTACTGCTTTGGGAGTTGATGGGCTTGGCCTTGAAAGACTTGACCGTGAAATCCTCACAACTATTATAGAGCGTTTCAACGGTGGTCCGGTTGGTATTGATACCATCGCCGCATCCATCGGAGAAGAACGCGTGACTATTGAGGATGTAAACGAACCTTATCTTATTCAGGCTGGTCTTCTTTACAGGACTCCTAAGGGACGTATGGTTTCACAGGCGGGATACAGACATCTGGGAATTGATTACGCCGGTGATGACGAAGATTCTGAAGAAAGACAGGTTACATTTTAAATATGCATATTAATGATTTTGACTACGAATTACCAAAAGAGCTTATTGCTCAGACTCCGGCTGAGAAACGTGATAGTTCCAGACTACTGGTCGTGCACAGAGAAACAGGTGAAGTTGAGCATAAGCACTTTTACGATATCATTGATTACCTGAAGCCTACAGACTGCCTTGTGCTTAACAATTCCAAGGTACTGCCTGCAAGGCTTTTTGGCGTTAAGGAAGGAACAGGTGCCAAGGTTGAATTCCTGCTCATCAAGAGAATAGAAGGGGATACATGGGAAACCATGGTAAAGCCGGGTAAACGTCTCAAGGTGGGAGACAGCGTTTCCTTTTCTGACGATAAGCTTTTCCGTGCTGTGATTAAGGATTACGGCGAAGATGGTACCAGAATAGTTGAGTTTGAATACGAAGGGATTTTCCTTGAAAGACTGGAAGAACTGGGCCAGATGCCTCTGCCTCCATATATCGAACGTGAAAACAACAAAGACGACCGCGACAGATATCAGACAGTTTACTGTAAAAACGAAGGTTCCGTTGCAGCACCGACAGCAGGTCTTCACTTCACACAGGAACTGCTTGAAAAAGCCCGTGCAAAAGGCGTTAAGATTGCCTATGTTACACTCCATGTTGGTATCGGTACTTTCAGACCGGTAAAAGTAGAAAAGATAGAAGACCACCACATGCATTTCGAAGAATATTTTGTGGATGAGGAAAATGCTGCGGTTATAAACGATACAATCAGAGCCGGAGGCAGAATTATTTCTGTAGGAACAACATCTACACGTACTGTTGAAAGTGCGGCGGAATTCGACGAAGAATCCGGAAGATGGCTTGTAAAGCCGGGAAATGGTTCCACAGGAATCTTTATCTACCCTGGTTATGAATTTAAGATTATAAAATCGCTTATCACAAACTTTCACCTGCCTAAGTCCACGCTTCTTATGCTGATTTCTGCACTGTATAACAGGGAAGACATACTCAGGGTATACGATATAGCAGTAAAGGAACAGTACCGTTTCTTCAGTTACGGAGATGCTATGTTTATCGAATAGCAGCAAGACTGCCTATAGAGAGGAGATTGCTTTATGGCAAAATACCCTATAAAAAAAGAATTCTTTCCTTTCAGTCTGTTTGCACCTCCAATCAGAAGTCCTGAAATGGCAGGCAAGATGGGCGAAATGATGAAACCTCCCAAGTGGCTCTGGAAAGATAAAGAGATGGCTGTCTGCAGAGAAACTATCTGCGGCTATAAAGACGAGCCTATTGAAATTTTTATCATGGAACCACGCAGGAAAAATACAGATAACTGCCTGGTATATTTTCATGGCGGAGGATTTTTCTTTGAAGGGGCAGGGTATCACTACAGCAATGCAAAGGCATACGCCCTTGAAACGCCTTGTAAAGTAATATTTGTCCAGTACCGTCTGGCACCGAAGAATCCTTTCCCTGTGCCGCCGGAAGACTGCCTGGCAGCTCTTAAGTGGACCTGGGACAATGCTGATAATCTGGGCATTTCCAGAGAAAAAATCGCCCTTGGAGGCGACAGCGCAGGAGGAAGCCTGACTGCAGCAGTAACTCAGATGGTTAGAGACAGAGGTCTGGGTATGAATATTAAATTCCAGCTTCTCATTTATCCTTTTGTGGATCAGAGTATGGACACTGAAAGCAACCGCAAGTACACAGATACTCCTATGTGGAACAGCAGCCTGTCGAAATATATGGCAGGTGGATATCTGCAGGGCAGCCATATAGAAGATTATGTTTATGCTTCTCCGATAGAAGGCGACTGCATCGGACTGCCGCCTGCATATATTGAAACAGCAGAGTTTGACTGTCTCCATGATGACGGCATAAACTATGGCAGGAAACTTGCAGAAGCAGGGGTGTCTGTGGAGCTGAACGAAACACGCGGCACCATGCATGGATTCGACATTGTGCAGAAAGCACCGACTACAAGAGCAGCAGTGGCCGCAAGAATTGAATATATGAAAAAAATGTTTGGTTAATTCCAATAAAATACCTCCTGAGAAGCTGATTCCCAGGAGGTTTTGTTTTGCATCTAATTATTTGTTAGCGCCGCAGCACTTTTTGTACTTCTTGCCGGAACCGCAAGGGCATGGATCGTTTCTGCCAGGTTCTTTTTCTTTAACGACGATTCTGGAACGGTTGAAATCCTTTACGATGGAGATTCTCTTTTCTTCAGAGAGAACACCGTCCCACTGAGGCAGGCAGTATAAGTAGTCTGCGTCAGCCTTCAGCATGTTGAAGAAGAGCTTTTCCATATCGATGTCAAGGTCGATTTCAGTTTCTTCTGTGAAAGTATCAAGATCGTTTTCAGCAACAAGGCTGGAGTTGATACCGTCCAGGAAACCCATGAAAATTACTGGTCTTACTTCGAATTCTGCAGCCAGTTCGCCAACCTTACCTGCAAGGTGCTTGTCTGCATTTTCGAGGATGTGTGCATAAATTTTTGATTCTGCACCACTGTATTCTTCCCAGAATTCTTCGAAAGTTTCGTCAGTCTGGCTTTCCATTAATTTAACCCACTCTTTGTATAAAGTCATTTTAATTTCTCCTTTTATCTTTTGTATTATCTTTAAAGTGATATTTACTTTTAATAACTATTTTATATTTTTGGCTACGCTGATAATGTCACCGACGATTGCGCTGCCTGTAGGAAGAGCACCTGCGCCTTTGCCGTAGAGCATTACTTCGTCAACCATGTCGCCTGTAATGTAAACTGCATTGAATTCATTGCTTACGCCTGCGAGAGGGTGGCTTTCAGGAATTCTTTCAGGGCTTACACTTGCAACAACCTTACCATCTTCAACTTTTGCGTGAGCGATAAGTTTGATCTTGCAGCCTTCAGCTTTGGCAGCAGCAATGTCTTCACCTGTAATCTTGGAAATACCTGTAGTAGGAATGTCAGTTGGTGCAATGTACTGGCCGAAGAGAAGCGCAATGAGAATTGAGAGCTTGTTGGCAACGTCGATACCTTCAACGTCTGCAGTAGGGTCTGCTTCTGCGAAACCCTTTGCCTGTGCATCTTTGAGAACTTCTGCATAATCAGCACCGTCTTCAGTCATCTTGGTGAGGATATAATTGGTAGTTCCGTTTACAATACCCATAACTTCCAGGAAATTGTTGCCTGAAAGATTACCCTGAATTGCAGAAAGAACAGGAATTCCGCCGCCTACACTTGCTTCAAAAAGGAATTCTACGCCATTTTCTGAAGCTGCTGCATGAAGGTCCTGATAAGTAGCAGCAACGGCAGCTTTATTGGCAGTGACAACATGTTTGCCGTTTTTCATTGCCTGAAGCATGAAAGAGGAAGCAGGCTGGATTCCGCCCAGCGTTTCAACAACAAGGTCAACATCAGGATTATTGAGAACTTCGTCAGGGTCAGTAGTAAAAAGTGACTCATCAACGCCAGGACGTTTTCTTAAATCAAGAATTTTTACAACTTCAATGGATACGCCGGTTCTTTCCTGAATTAAATCATGATTCTTTACAAGAATGTCGTATGTTCCGCCGCCTACAGTACCGAGGCCTAAAATACCAACATTAAGCTTTTTCATATGTGAAACCTCCAAAAGTTTTACTGTTAAATTTCAACTTTCAAAATTATATACCAAATCTTCAACTTTGTCTTTATTTTTTTCGAAATTTTGGTAAGATAATCTATGGAAAACAATTATTAAGAGAAAAGGAGACGAAAAATGTCATTACATATAGTATTTGTAGAACCTGAAATCCCACCTAATACAGGTAATATTGCCAGAACATGCGCAGCAACCGGTACAGTGCTTCATCTTGTTGAGCCGCTGGGATTCAAAATTGATGATAAAAGTCTGAAAAGAGCGGGTCTTGATTACTGGCCTTTTGTAAAACTGGAAGTTCATGAAAGTCTGGATGCTTTCATGGATAAGTATGGTAACGGAGAACACAGACTTTTCCTTGCAACAACCAAGGGAGGACATATTTATGCTGATGTGGAATATCAGGATGGAGATATGTTCCTTTTTGGCAAGGAAACTGCCGGATTGCCACGGGACTTTATCGAAGAACATAAAGAAACTGCAATCAGAATTCCTATGAGCGAAGATACCAGACTACGCTCATTTAACCTTGCAAACTCCGCGAATATTATTTTATTCGAAGCTTTGCGACAATTAAACTTCCCGGGGTTGAAATAAGAAATTAATTTTGGTATAATATTTGCATAATGTTTGTTGGCTCGCATATGCGGGTACTTTCTGACTGAGGTGAAGGATGAAACTAGGCTACGATTTGACAATTGAACAAACCCAGAAACTGACAATGACTCCCGAACTGATTCAGGCAATCCAGATTCTGCAGTTTAATTCGCAGGAGCTGGAAGCTTTTGTGCAGGACGAGCTTATGCAGAATCCTGTGCTGGAGTACGATGGCAGTGAGCCCAAAAAAGAAAGTGAAGTTTCCAAAACAGAAACTCTTGAAAAAAAAGAATCTGAGGAAGCTGATTTTGACCTGCGTGAAAAAGTAAAGGAAGCCGAATACGACGATATCAGTTATAAACAGTGGGAATACAACAAGGATAAGGACGAAACATCTTTTGAACAGTTTGTCAGCAGGGATGAAACTCTCGAAGACTCGCTGCTTCTTCAGCTGACGTTCTCCAATCTCCGCGGAACAGAACTGAAAATCGGTCGTTATATAGTTGAAGCGATAGATGACAATGGTTATCTTACTGTTGATATTCCGCAGGTTGCCAAGCTTTTCAAAGTATATGAAAGCGTAGTTGAGGGTGTACTGGATGTTATCCAGACTTTTGAGCCAAGCGGCGTAGGGGCGAGAACTCTTGAAGAGTGTCTCATAATACAGCTGGCAGCAAAAGGTCTTCTGGAAGACTCAGTTGAATACATAATTTACAATCATCTTCAGGATCTTGGAGAAAACAAACTGAATAAAGTTTCCAAAGCCACAGGCCTTACAGTTGAACAGGTTCAGATGGTTGCAGACCTTATAAGAACGCTGGAACCTAAACCAGGCAGGAAGTTTTCTTCAGGGGATACTATCAAGTATATGGTACCTGATGTAATTGTTGAAAAAGTTGAAGATACATATCAGGTTGTTACCAACGAAGGCACAATACCTCGCCTTATGGTCAGCCCTTATTATATGAATCTGGCCAAGCAGTCACCTAACGACGAAGAACTTTCAAAATATCTGAATGACAGATATAATGCAGCAATCTGGCTTATCAAGAGCATAGAGCAGCGTAAGCAGACTATATACAATGTTGTTTCTTCTGTAATCGAACATCAGAAGGATTTCCTGGATAATGGTCCTAAGTATCTGAAAACACTTACACTTAAACAGGTGGCAGAAGATCTTAATGTTCATGAATCTACTGTCAGCAGGTCTATCAACGGTAAGTATATGCAGACACCAAGAGGAGTGTTTGAAATCAAGTATTTCTTTTCAAGCGGCGTTGTGGACAGCAGCGGTGAGGGTATGTCTTCCAACAGTATAAAGACTTTCATAAAAGAAATTATTGACAGCGAAGATCCTAAGAAACCTTACAGTGACCAGGATATGGTTGAGATACTCAGCCGTAAAGGTATTGAGATTTCAAGGCGTACAGTTGCTAAGTACAGAGAAGGTATGAATATCCTTTCTTCATCAAAGAGAAGAAGATATTAGGATATTAATATAGATTATAAAATATTTCCAATTGTCATTATTTATAGAGTTTTAGGAGGAGAAAAAATGGCGATTAAAGTTGGCATCAGTGGTTTTGGTAGAATTGGCAGAGTTGTTATCCGTGCAGCAATGGACATGCCTGAAATTGAAATAGCAGGTATTAATGTAAGAAATGCAGATCTTGAATATCTGGAATACATGCTCAGATATGACTCAACTTTTGGCAGATTCCCTAAGGAATTAGGTCGTTATGAAAACGGTCTGATTATTAATGGTAAAAAAGTTCCGGTATACAGCGAATCTGAAGCAATCAATATTCCTTGGGCTGAATGCGGCGTTGAATACGTTGTAGAAGCTACAGGCGCATATGTTACAACAGAAAAGTCTATGGACCACATTAAAGCAGGTGCTAAAAAAGTTATTATTTCTGCTCCTGCAAAGGACAAGGAAACTCCTACATTTGTATATGGTGTAAACCACAATGAATACACTACAGATATGAACGTAGTTTCCAACGCATCCTGTACTACAAACTGCCTTGCACCTTTAGCAAAGGTTATCGAAGACAATTTCGGAATCAAGGAAGGTTTAATGTCCACAATCCATGCAGCAACAGCTAAGCAGAAAGTAGTTGACGCACGTTCCATGAAGGACTGGAGAACAGGAAGATCCGTATTTGGTAACGTTATTCCATCAACAACAGGTGCTGCAAAGGCAGTTGGTCTTGTAATCCCTTCACTTCAGGGCAAACTTACAGGTATTTCTTACAGAGTTCCTACTGCAAACGTTTCTGTAATCGACCTTAACGTAGTGCTTGAAAAACCTGCTACATATCAGGAACTTTGCGCTAAGATCAAAGAAGCATCTGAAACTTACATGAAGGGTATTCTTGAATATGTTGATGATGAAGTGGTATCCGGAGACTTTATCGGTGACCCTTGCACATCCATCTTCGACGCAAGAGAAACTATCGAATTAAATGACCACTTCTTCAAGCTGATTGCATATTATGACAACGAATTCGGCTATTCCAGCAAGATTCTTGAATTAATAAAACACATGCACAGCGTAGATAATAAATAATATAAATGTTACTGTTTGCCTTTGCCGGTTTCCGGCAAAGGCAAAGTTATCCCCGCGGATGCATTATAAATAACCAGAAGGGAGAGATTATATTGAAGAAAGTAGGAATTAACGGATTCGGAAGAATCGGAAGAAATGTTCTTAAAATTGCTCTTGAAAAATATTCAGATCAGTACGAAATCGTTGCAATCAATGACCTGACTACAGCATCAACATTGGCGCATCTTCTTAAATATGACAGCTGTTTCGGCAAATTTGACGGAGAAGTTGAAGCTGAAGAAGATGCAATTATTGTAAACGGCAAGGAAATCAAAGTTTTTGCACAGCCAGACCCTGCTCAGATTCCGTGGGATACATTAGGTGTGGATCTGGTAATTGAAGCAACAGGTGTGTTCAATTCAGACGAAGGCGGAGCCAAACATTTTGAGCGTGGTGTGAAAAAGGTGGTTTTCACCGCATCAGCAAAAGGTGAAAAAGTTACAACTATTGTTATGGGTGCCAACGAAGAAATCTACAATCCTGAAACGGACCACTTTATTTCCAATGCATCATGCACAACAAACTGTCTGGCACCATTTGTCAAAGTAATGGACAATGAGTTCGGAATCAGACGTGGACTTATGACTACAATCCATTCATACACCAATGACCAGAATATTCTGGACCTGCCTCACAAAGACCTGAGAAGAGCAAGAGCTGCAGCACTTTCAATGATTCCTACAACTACAGGTGCAGCAAAGGCAGTTGCACAGGTTCTTCCTCAGCTGGAAGGTAAACTTAACGGTATGGCAATCAGAGTACCGACTCCGACTGTTTCCATTGCTGATCTGGTTCTTGAACTTGAAAAGAAAGTTACTAAAGAGGAAATAAATGCCAAGCTTAAAGAAGCGGCGGAAACTTATCTGAAAGGTATTCTCGACTATACAGAAGAACCTCTTGTTTCCATCGATTTCAAGGGCTGCGATGCATCTTCCACAATAGACGGTCTTTCTACAATGGTTATGGAAGACGATATGGTAAAAGTACTTTCCTGGTATGATAACGAGTGGGGATATTCCAACAGAGTTGCGGACCTTGTTGGTTATATTGTTGAAAAAGGTTTTTAATACATAAGTTAATTATGTAGAAACCGGAGGTAAATATTATGAAAAAAACTGTTAGAGATATTGAAATCAAGGGTAAAAAGGCCCTTGTAAGATGTGATTTCAACGTTCCTCTTAAAGATGGTGAAATCACTGATGACATCAGAATTGTTTCTGCACTGCCGACAATCAAGTATCTGACTGAAGGCGGCGCAAAGGTAATCCTTATGTCCCATCTGGGCAGACCTGAAGGAGAACCTAATCCTAAATATACGCTGGCACCTGTTGCAGCAAGACTTTCTGAGCTTCTTGGCCAGGAAATTGTTTTTATCAGCGCAGATACAGTAGTTGACGAAAAAGTCAAGGAAGCTGCTGCTGCCCTTGAAGAAGGTCAGGTAATGCTTCTTGAAAACGTAAGATACAGAAAAGAAGAAACAAAGAATGGCGCTGAGTTCGCTAAAGAACTTGCAGGCCTGGGTGATTTCTTTGTAAATGACGCTTTCGGAACTGCTCACAGAGCACATTCCTCCACAGCCGGCGTTGCAGACTATCTTCCTGCAGTTTCCGGATTCCTTATTGAAAAGGAAGTAGAATTCCTCGGAAACGCTGTGGAAAACCCTGAAAGACCTTTCGTTGCAATTATGGGCGGCGCTAAAGTGGGTGACAAGATTCCTGTAATCGAAAACCTGCTTAAGAAGGTTGATACTTTAATTATCGGCGGCGGAATGGCATATACATTCTTTAAATCAATGGGTCTTGAAATCGGAAAATCAATTCTTGATGCAGAAAACGTTGAATTTGCAAAAGGCCTTCTTGAAAAGGCAGAGGCAGCAGGTGTAAGAATGCTTATTCCTGTAGACAGTGTCTGTGCAAAAGAATTCAGCAATGATGCAGAACATGCTGTATTTGCAAGAGAAGAAATTCCTGCTGATATGGAAGGTATGGACATCGGTCCTGCAACAATCGAATTATATAAATCAACTCTTGCTGAAGCAAAAACTGTTGTATGGAATGGTCCTATGGGAGTATTTGAATTTGACACTTTCGCAAAAGGAACCAGAGCCATCGCGGAAGCACTTGCTGAATCAGATGCTGTAACTGTAATCGGTGGTGGTGACTCTGCGGCAGCAGTTGAAAAGTTCGGCCTTGCTGACAAGATGACTCACATCTCCACAGGCGGCGGTGCGTCTCTTGAATTCCTCGAAGGAAAAGTGCTTCCTGGAATTGCAGTAATTGAAGATAAATAATCAGATTTCGGAGGTATTGGAATGAAGGTTGCAATTAATGGATTTGGCAGAATCGGAAGATTGGCTTTCAGAAAAATTTTTGATGACCCTGCTCTTGAAGTAGTGGCAATAAATGACCTGACAGAGCCAAAGATGCTGGCTCATCTGTTAAAATACGACTCTGTACAGGGTGGCTATCATGGACATGAAGTAAAGTGGGACGAATATTCTCTTTTAGTAGATGATAAAGATATTCCTATTTTTTCAGAAGCAGATGCAAGCAAATTGCCTTGGGGACAGCTTGATGTGGATGTAGTGCTGGAATGTACAGGTTTCTATACGTCTAAAGCCAAGGCACAGGCTCATATTGATGCAGGCGCAAAAAAAGTAATTATTTCAGCCCCTGCAGGAAATGACCTGCCTACAATTGTTTATGGTGTAAATCATGAAACTCTGACAGCAGATGATAATATTATCTCCGGGGCTTCCTGCACCACAAACTGTCTTGCGCCTATGGCAAAGGCTCTCAATGAGTACAGAGAACTCCGTACAGGCTTCATGACAACAATACACGCATACACCGGCGACCAGATGATTCTTGACGGACCGCATAAAAAAGGAGATCTGAGAAGAGCAAGAGCAGGTGCAATAAACATTGTACCTAACTCAACAGGAGCTGCCAAGGCTATCGGTCTGGTAATTCCTGAACTTGACGGTAAGCTCATCGGCTCAGCACAGAGAGTTCCTGTGGCATCAGGTTCCATCACAATTCTGGACGCAACACTCAAAGACATGACTGACACAGTTTCCGTTGAAGGAATTAATGAGGCTATGAAAGCAGCTGCAAATGAATCCTTCGGATACACTGAAGAAGAACTTGTTTCATCCGATATTATCGGTATGAGCTACGGCTCACTTTTTGATGCAACACAGACTCTGGCACAGCAGTGCGGTACCAATATTTTTGAGGTAAGAGTAGTTGCATGGTATGATAATGAAATGAGCTATACCTGTCAGTTAGTAAGAACCCTTAAATATCTGGAGAGATTTATATGAGAATTCCATTTATAGCAGGAAACTGGAAAATGTACAAAACCATGGCAGAGGCAAAAGCCTTTGCTGAAGAATTTAAAAAGTTATATGGCAATACTGATGTGAAGGCCGCAATCTGCGCGCCTTTTCCTCAGCTTGCTTTATTGGTTGAAGCTTTTAAAGGCACCGGAATCGGTGTGGGAGCACAGAACGTTCATTATGAAAGGGAAGGAGCTTTCACAGGCGAAGTATCTGTTCCGATGCTTCAGGAAATCGGTGTGGATTATTGCATCATCGGACATTCCGAAAGAAGACAGTATTTCAATGAAAGCGATGAAACCGTGAATATGAAGCTGAAAGCTTTGCTGGAAACAGATATAACTCCGATTGTGTGCGTGGGCGAAGATCTGGTTCAGCGAGAAAAAGGATATCAGGACCAGCTGGTCAGCGAGCAGGTTGAAAATGCTTTCAGAGATATTCCTGCAGAAAAAGCAGAGAAGGCTGTAATCGCTTATGAACCAATCTGGGCTATAGGCACCGGCCGCACTGCAACTCCTGTACAGGCTAATATGATGTGTGCACTCATCAGAGAAACACTTATTGAAATGTACGGAGATGAGACTGCAGATAAGATTATTATCCAGTACGGCGGCAGTGTGAAACCTGAAAATGCAACTGATATTATGAATATGGAAGAAATTGACGGGGCATTAGTAGGCGGAGCAAGTCTGGAGCCATTAAAATTTATTGAAATTGTCAACTTTTAACTTGATTTTAATATATACCTTGTGATATACTTAATGAGTTAAAATGTAAGGAGGTACGAGATGAAGATTTTCTTAATGATTTTACTCGCAGTAGCAAGCATTATCCTTATTGCTAGCGTGTTACTTCAGTCCGGAAACTCTGCTGGTTTATCTGGCTCCATCGCTGGTGGTGCAGAACAGCTTTTCGGTAAGAAGAAGAGTAAAGGTTATGAAGCACTTTTAGAAAAAGTTACTGCAATCGGTGCAGTTGCATTCATTATTCTTGCAATCGTAATCGTAGCAGTATTTGAATAATAGACAGTAGTGCGTTAA
>JAFQHT010000153.1 GCA_017397825.1 Bacillota bacterium
GTGCCGCCAAGAAGATCCCGGAGTGCAGCCTGAATATCATCTGCAGTTTCAATGTCATACTCTTCAATCAAAGCAGCGATGATATTCTTCTTGTTTTCATTCAGTGGTCCAACCTTGTGAACATTTTTCTTTTTAGCCATACGAAAAGCCTCCTATGATAATTTGATTTTACCATAGAAGGCTTAGTTCTTTTAGATATTTACAGACTTTTTTTCACAGTCTCGTTTTCACATTCTTAGTCATTTTTTATCCTCCTGTATAATGTTTCGATATTTACCAACATTATACAGCATAATCCTGTGTATTTCGACTCTCATTCCTTAGCAAGTTTCGACAAAGAGGAACAAAACTCGACATTATAAAAACCTGCTGCACATAAAATGCCGCAGGTTCTCTTTATTAATTTTTCTATGGCAAACACTTCTCTAAACGGGTTTTATACGAAAATAAAACACTTCTTATATCAATAATTTTTTGTTTCCAGTCTTGCTCTTTAAAAAATGCAACCGCTATACAACCCCATATTTTACCGTGCTTATCAAACAATGGTATTCCGGTGCCAATTAATTCTATTGCTATTTCATCTATAGATTCTGAATACCCTTGTTTTCTTATTTTTTTGTACTCATCCCACAGTTCTTCTTTTTCAGTCAGCGTGCCGGGGCACATCTTTTCAAAAGTGTGCGTATTCAAATATTCTTCAATGTATTCATCTGGCTGAAATGCCATAATACATTTCCCATAGTTTCCAAAATTAGGTGAAAAATATCTTCCCGGTACATCATTAACCTTCATTGGCTGATATACTTCAGACTCGATAATTGAGATGATTCTTCCATTATCATGTATTGCTATACCAACTGATTCTTTAATAGTATCAGATATTTCACATACTAACTCTTCCAGACTCCGCATGTAATTTTTTCTGTATACATAACTACTTCCAATATGATATGCGTGCGGTCCAATACGATATTTTTTTGTTTCCTTATCAATTACAACCATGCCCTCTTCTTCAAGTTGTGCTATTATTCTGTATATAGTTGTAATATTAATACCTGTTTTTTTTGATATATTGAGAACAGTATATTCATAAGGCGGTGTTGACAATAGCTGCAAAATTAATATCGCCTTTTTTAAGCTGTTGACTTTTTTTTCTTCCATATAATTAAAACTCCTACGTGTAATTGTTTTAATTATATATTATTTTACATAAAAAAGCCAGAATTGTTTTCACAAGTTCTGGCTTTCTTTCATTTAACTAATCAACATTAATCTTTTCAGACAAAATTTATGCCTTATATTTAATTTCTCCGGCAACAATAGTGTAAAGTAATTTAATATCATTAAATCCTTCGATATCGTTCACATCCATATCCCAGATGTTTCCTTCTATAATCGCAATGTCTCCAAGTTTACCCACTTCAATAGTTCCCTTATCTTTTTCTTCGAAAACGAATTTGGCAGCATCAGCAGTAAACATTTTAAGACCTTCATATAAGCTGAACCGTTGAGCTTTTTGGAAATGATTCATACCTGCAATAATACCTCTGAAAGGATTTATTAAAGTAACTGGTGAATCTGATCCTCCTGCTACCGGTAAACCGACCTCCATTAATGTTCTGAATGGGTATGCACGATTGATTCGTTCTTCGCCAAGACGGTCATTAAGCATTATTTCAGGTGCTGCAGGCGGATAAACAAATGATGGCTGAATTGCAATATAACATCCAAGATTCTTTGCTCTTATCATCTGATTATATGTTGGAACACTGAAGTGTTCAAAACGATGTCTGTGATCATATCTAGGATATTTATATAACGCTTTTTCGTATGCCTGAAGAAGTGTTTCAATTGCACGATCTCCGATGCAGTGCATTGAAATCTGCAGTCCCTTGCAATGAGCTTCCATAACAAAGTCTTCTACTTCTTTAGGTGTGTAATACAATTCACCTTTGTAACCAGCACAATCTGCATAATCGTCAAGAAAAGCAGCTGTTCTTGATCCCATAGAGCCATCTAAACATATGCATCCGCCGATACTTTTCTGTCCTTCAGAAATAACTTTATCTACATCAATAATCTGATGGAATAAGTGTGTATGAATCGGTAATTCATCCTGATATTTTAAAAATACGGGTACATCAGCCTCATCGCAAACGGTACCGCCTTCCAATGCACATATTGTTGTTGTCCCTTTTTTCAATGCAACTTCCGATGCAATGTGAAGATTGTTTCTTCTCATTTCTTCTGTCATCAACTTATCTGCCAATAGTTTTTTTACTATTCCATTTGCAGGATCTTTAATCACACCGGAAAATGTACCATCTTCATTTAATTCAACGCCTTTTTCGTTGATATTAACGCCTAATTCTTTAAAGGCTATACTGTTCAGACACAGCTGATGTGCATCTACTCTGCTTACGATAATAGGTCTGTCCGGAAATGCAGCATCTAACTCTTTGATTGTTGGAAGCGCTTTTCCGGGATATTGAGTTTCATCATAACCAGTTCCCTGAAGCCACACACCCGGTGGCAATGTTTTTTCTTTTTCTTTTAAAATTCTTATAAAATCTTCCTTTGATTCAGCACTATAAACATCAACCTGCGATGCATTTTGTCCTGTCATAGAGAAATGTGCGTGTGTATCAATAAATCCAGGAAAAACTGAATTACCTTTTGCATCTATTATTTCCGCATCAAAAGGCATAACTTGTTTTATTTCTTCATTCGACCCTACCGCAATAATTCTACCATTTTTTATGGCTACTGCCTGAGCGTAAGGCTGAAATGGATTCATTGTATTAATCTGACCATTTATAATAACCAAATTATTCATAGTCTAGCCTCCTTATCTTTTTTATCTAACGGAAAACCAATAAGAAACCCTATTGCAAAACCAACTAATACCATCAAGAAAGGAGCTGCGGAATCTCTTCCGAAAGACATTCCGCAAAAGCCTCCTACCATCATAAACATTAATTTATAATGCTGCATTGGTTTTTCGATCATCAAACAATCAACATCAACATCAGGCTGACTGAATTCCAGATTAATAAGTACATCTTTTATTTTATCGCATGCCTTATCCATCGGATATTTCACGTATATAATATCTTTTTGCCTGAATATGTATTGTTTTATAAGAGCATTTATCCCTTCTCTTCCAAATAATTCAAAAGATTTATTATCACGTACATTAATATCTAATATTACACAACCTTTGATATTTTTATCAACGAATAGGTTTATACATGCTACTTCCTTGTCTAATTGATCACTATATTTCTTTTTTCTGGAACATACTATCCATTCATTATTTATTTTTGTACTATAATTACTTCTGGATACCAAAATCAGATTCTTTGTTGTAATGCGCATTGTTTTTATTTCTCCAAATTAAGATAAACCAATAATCTGAGCAACTGCAACTGCTGCCATACTCATAACTGTCATAACAATAAAGAACTTTAATGTTGCTTTTGCCCATTTTTCCCAAGGAATATTACCTGCAATAGCAAGACCTGCTAATACCAGTGCTGATGTAGGCCAGAAATAATTTGTGAAACCGTCGCCAAGCTGGAACGCAACAACGATTACCTGTGGATTTATTCCTAAAATATCTCCTAAAGGTGCAAGGATTGGCATTAAAATAGATGCCTTTGTTGTCGCTGATGCGAAGAAGAAATTCAGTCCTGTAGTAAGCAGATTTATGCCTATTGCGGATGCAACTGAAGGAAGTCCTCCTAATGCGCCTGCTAACCAATAGATTAAAGTGTGTAAAATTACACCGCTTTCCATAATAATCAGGATTGCTCTTGCCATACCTACAATAATAACTGATGGAATAATTGTTTTTAAACCGTTTGCAAAACTTGCAGACATTTCGGAACCTTTCATTCCGTAAATAATTCCGCACAGAATACTTACAAGCATAAAGAATCCAGATAAATGACGTAATCCCCATCCCCATTTTGCACAGCCAATTGCAGATAAAATTACACCGATAAGGAATACGAAAAATACAATCTTTCTTCTAACAGTGAACTCTACCACTTCGTCAGAATTAGATTCTCCAATTCCTTCAACACCGTAAATAACACTGTTCTTAATATCCTTATCAAGCTTTCTAGCATATGAAAGGACAAACATAATACCTACAACCATAAAAATTCCGAAAAGAATCCATCTGAACGCCATTCCAGAATAAAGAGGCAGACCAACAATGCCCTGACAAATACCAGTAGTGTAAATATTCATAGGACCAGTTGAGAAACCAATTGAGCCGCCAACTGCAATAATCATAAAACCAAGCACATTATCATAGCCCATCGCTAATGTCATGGCAACAATAATAGGAACAAAGATAAGCATACCTTCTGCCCATCCAAGTACAGCCCCAATGATTCCGAAAAGAATTGTTAAAATAACAATTATAAGATGTTTCTGCCCTTTCATAATTCTTAAAAAGGCGAAAATCCCTGCGTTTAACGCACCTGTATCTGTTACGACCTGAACAGATGCGTAAATAAGAAGTACCATCATCATTGTGTCAACAGCCAATGCACATCCTGCAGGAATTGAAGTTATTAAATCAACAAATGATGTCGGATTATTCTCTTCCAAAAATGTAAATGAATTAGGGTCAACTACCTGTCTACCAGATGCTTCATCTAAAACAAAAGAATATGTACCAGCAGGTACCACATATGTAAGTATTGCAGATAAAAGGATTAAACAAATAACTATTACATATACATGAGGTATATTAATTTTTTTCTTTCCCATTTTTTTCTCCTTTCTCTAAAAATAAGAGATAATTGTTCATTAACAAGAGCAAAAGTCAATTGCAAGTAATGCATAAATCAATGCTGCTTCAGATAAATCAACTATCGGAATATATTCATTTAAAGAATGACAACACTCTATAACACCTGGTCCGAATAAAACCGATGGTATTTTTCCGTAGCATTCCAATAAAGCTGCATCCGTCCATGCCGGCATAAATGAAAATTCTGTTTCAAATTCAAGAACACTATCTGCTGCTTTTTTAAGCATCTGAACAAAAGGATCATTTGCGTCAATTTCCATCGGAGGATGAATATATCCTTCTTTCATTAAACTTACATCCTGTACAGACATTTCACATTTAAAATCAGGATCTTCCTCTGATAGTTTATCTATCAGATTTTTAAATTCCTGAACAACATCTTCGTATGTTTCTTGTTTTGTAAATCTTCTGTCCACATATAAGTCACAGGTTCCGGCTACTGTAGAAAGTTGAGTTCCACCATGAATAATTCCATAGTTTACAGTTCCTCCACGTGAAGACACATCTGGTATAAGCGTTTCTTCCAAAACATTTATAAATTTCACTGCTTTAGATATTGCATTAACACCATTGGCTTGAGTTCCACCATGAACCTGTCTGCCTATAAAATGAAATTTAAACCATTCAAGACCTCTGTTTCCTGTCATGATTTTTTTCATTGTTGGCTCACACACTACTGCAGCGTCTGCTGTAATACCACTTTCTATAATGTCTATGGTTCCAATACTTTTCTGTTCTTCATCAAGAACTCCCGTGAATATTACTTTACCTTTTTTAAGCAATCCGGTTTTTTTCAATGCAATCATGGCCATAATTATTGATGCAATAGGCCCCTTCATATCTGAAGCACCTCTGCCATATAATTTACCATCTTCAACTCTAGGCACAAAGGCATCTTCCATACCAATTGCTCTTACAGTATCTGTATGACCATTAAGCATTATTGTTTTCCCTGGATTACCGCTATCAAGACAGGCAATAACGTTACACCTGCCATCTTCAATTTCCTTAAGATAGCAATCAATTCCATGTTCATCAAAAACACTTTTTATGTATTGTGCAACCTTTGTTTCCTGACAAGGAATATCCGGATGTGATTCAATTCTAATCATGTCTGATGTTAGCTTAACAAGATATTCTTCATCTATTTCCGTTTTTAATATTTCTTTCATATACCGCATTTCAACTACCTCCCTTCTTTTCGTATAATGAAATAATATTTCATGTTACAAAAAGTATACTTTCACCGACAGTAAATGTCAATGCATTTTTTTCATATTTCAAAATTTTATTTCGCATTATGAAATAATATGCATAAAAAAAGAGATACCATCTTCTGATATCTCTTATTATTAAATCTTCCTCTACCCAATCTCCTCCACGTAATGAACCCCTTCAAGTTCCATTACATCATTGAGGATAACTGTATGTTTGATTTTCTTACCCATATCGATTTCAATGCGTAGAATAATATCATCCTCAAAAATCGGCGGGTCACTTCTGCGTTCGATGGAATCAATAGTGTAGCCGCTGGTTTCCTTGATAAAATCAATTACTCTTTCCATTGCTTCTCTTTCCATCTCAACATGAAGCTCAATAGTTCTTGTGTGAGTTTCAACATATCTTGTCATATAGTGCATGTAATAATTGGTTATCAGCACCAGCACCCAGCATATCAGTGCGGCCCACAACAATCCTGCTCCGATGGCAATACCCATGGAAGCTGTAACCCACAGCCCTGCTGCTGTTGTCAGGCCTTTTATCTGTTTGCGGTCGGTCACTATAATTGTACCCGCACCCAGGAAACCTATGCCGCAGAGAAGCTGCGCGGGTATTCTGGCACTGTCTGCCATGTTTCCGGACATTTCTGCAAAGTACAGACCTGTAATTGTGGCCAGAGCAGACCCCAGACACACCAGTGCAAAAGTTCTGATGCCCGCTGCATATCTTTTGTTGGCTCTTTCCACACCGACCATACTTCCAAGAAGTGTTGCTATAAGAAGGCGTACCGCTACAGATGCTGTAGTAAGTTCGGTCATAAATCCGAGAATGTCATTCATTATATTCATTTCTGTCTCTTTCTGTCTCTGATAATTGAAATCTGCAGGCAGATTACCACAAGAAGAAGCAGTCCAAGAGTCGCTCCGAAAATCATGAGCATCAGCTCTGTGGTTGTGATAAGTTCTTTTTCAGGAGTCTCTGTGTCTGTATCATCCGGAACTGAAGGAACAGGTTCAGTCTGAATATCTGCCGCTTCCACTCTGCTGTCTCCATATGTAAAGAGCTGTTCAGATGTCAGGTATTTCTGGGTATAGAACTGGTTCTGTTTTTCACTGTAGAAGTACCAGCTGCCCTCGTTTGTTTCCTGATCTTTCAGATAACCCATAATAAGATCACCTGTCTGATTTCTGATTACAGGAATCTGCTGATCATTGTAGTTTGCTGCAGCGATTGAGAATGTTTCAGGAATCTCTACCTTTGTCAGGTCTTCCTCTACAGTATATGTAACATCCTTCACAACTGTTTCTATTGCATCAGGCGTTTCCGGCTTGTCGTCTGGTTTCTGAGTTGTATCGTTATTGTCTGGTTTCTGTGTCTGAGTGCTGTCATCAGGCTTCTGTGTATCATCCGGTTTCTGCGTTGATGAACTATCAGAAGCTTTTGCTCTTATAATTTTTATTGTATAAGTTTTGGTTTTGCCGCTTTCCGCAGTTACTGTAACCTGCCTTATATTCTCACCGACCTTCATCTCCTTGCTGCCGGTTACCTTGGTGGTAGCTTTGGAGTCTTCCTTTACTGCCGTAATAAGAAATTCAGTTACACTGTTGTCAACTTTTACTGTATATGAAGTCACGTTTTTGGAGAAAGCAGGTGAAAGGCTCCCTTCTGAAACATAAAGCTGCGAAAGGTTGGCATTGGTTGAAACTGCATCGGAGGAATCCTCAACAGTTACTGTTGTAGACTTGCTTCCTGCGCTGAGTTCTTCAAGATCGATATTATAAATATCTGTAGTTACTGCTTCTATAGTAGTTTTTCCTACTTTTTTTGCTTTGAAAGTAAGTTTGCAGCTGAGCGTATCTGTTCCGGAACCGTTGGCCATGGTCACTTTCACTGTGCCGCCGCTGCCGCCGGCTTCCGCACCTGAACAAGAACTGTACTCAAGCACATCTGCATCATATGTGATTTTGGCAGTTGCCGAACCAAAGGTTGCGCCTGTGTATTTAAGCGTAATTGTGACTGTATCCCCTTTTTCAAATGTTCCTCCGCCTGTAAGCGAGATTGTTGCAGACGCTGCAAAAGCATCATCTGCACAGATACTGAACATTGCAAAAATCAGCAGAACCGCTGTCAGAAGAACAAGACTTTTTCTCACAAAACTTCTCTGCATAGTTTCCCCTCCTTTGCTGCAAACTCTGTTTAGTTCACTATTTCATAATTTCCTACAATGTGTTTCTGTATGTACAGAACGTCGAGCGAATTTACTCTGCCGTCCTGATTTATGTCTGATGCGTCAAGATTTACACCTTCCATAACTCTGGTTTCAACAATATGACGCTGAACTGCCAGAGCATCTGCAGAATTAATTTTGCCGTCGCCGGTTGCATCACCACGCACCATAATCTTGTATTCTGAAACTGTTGCCCCCGAATTATCTCTGAGCACTGCTGTCATTCCAGTTGCAACAATTCCTGAAGTCACTGCCAATCCATTCTTATCAAGAACTGCAAGTATACCGCCTTTGACAGTAATGCTGCTTATAAAGTCGGCGTATTCAGTTCTTTCACTTACTCCCTTGATATAATTATCAAAGATATATTTACTGCTGGAAACAGTGGTTTCTTCCTTGATGCCGGTCTGTCCGCCGGACATTTTTGAAATTGAAATCAAATAGGTTTTTGAAGTTCCCGCTGCTGAAACTACTGTAATTGTAACAGGTGTGACCTGATCAGTCAGAAGCACCAGTCCGCCTCCGATAACGGTGGATGTGGATGAACTGGCCTTGGCGTTTACAGTCACTGATGAAACTGAACTGTCCACAACCAGTTCATAAACTGTATCGTATCTGTCAAATTCAGGCGTAAGCTCGTAACCTTCCACAGAAAGGCTGGAAAGGAAAGCATTGTTGTTGCCGCTTGACGGCAGTGTGCCCGCAGTTTCCGGCATATTAAGGTATACCGGAATATAGAAAGTCATTGCATCATTGAGTGTATCAACATAACCGTTTCTCAGTGCTGCCGCCTCACTTTCGGCCCCCTGCACATTGGTCATATACTGACCGATACCCACATTTTCCTGTCCGTTCATTACGTTGAATTTTTTGAAATATAAAGTGTTTTTATTTTTCTGGACATACTGCTGACCATAAAACATTGTTCCGCCCAGAATTGATTTATATCTTGAATTCCAAGGCCTTTCATATGAACCGCTCTGTGAAGCGTACCATACGCCTCTTTCAACAGCACTCATAGACCCGGATTTATATGCTCCGATGTTAAAGAAATTGTAATAGCCTTCATAGCCGCTTACAGTACCGGAAATGCAGCCGCCGGTACCGCTGCTTCCCTGTTCAACCAGAATCATTGAAGCCAGAACATAAGGGTTGACCCCAGCCTGCATACCTGCCTCATAAATTGCATCTGCCCAGGTTGCGTGGGTTTCCTCAGGGAATTCACCTTTCATGAAACTGTTCTGGATTACCTTCTGAAGTCCTTCTGGTGTCTGTGTCAGCGGATCAAAAGAATGAGTCAGGAACTGGAACATTCCCACCGGATTAATAAAGTTTCTTGGATCCATGTAGTATTCGATTACCTGACGTGAAGCTGTAACCCAGCCGCCGCTGTCGTAACTTATATATTTGCCTGTTTCAAAGTTATATGCCCCTTCTTCCATGGACTTCCACGAAGCTGGTGCACTTGATGTTACAAGGGTTGTACCGGGCTTGCTTTCTGCATTGATTACGCTTGTCCAGTCCAGTCCGGTCTGAGCTGCGTTGAAAACCCAGTCCGGATATCTTGCATGAAGATCTCTCAGATATGGTTTATATGACTCCGGAAAACCCTGCATGCTCAGATACATTTCAAAATCAGAGTCATATACATACTCAACGTTGACATCAACAAGGATAAATTTTGCGGAAACATATCCTTTGGAACCATTTTCAGTCACCACATAGTACCAGTGTTCACCGGATTCATTGACTGCATTGTCAAGAATTGTGACCGTATCATTAAGTGAGATAAGTGCAAGCGCAACGTTATCTGAACCAGGACCGCTTCTGAGATTAAGTGCTGTAGTTGTCACCGTACCTGTACTGCCCGGTTCTGCCGGTGTATATACCGCTGCAGAAGGAACACTACTTCCATCCGGTAATACTTCATCGCCAAAAGCCACCCCGCTTCCAAAAAATACGAAAAGCACTGCAGCCACCAATGCCAGTATTATTAACTTGTTTCTGTGGTTATATGTCTGCAATGCCTTTAAGCCCCCTACTTGTCCGGACCAAGTCGTCCGTCGTTATAATGCTTGCGGCAAAGTGATATGTACATGTCGTTGCCGCCCACAACAATCTGTTCGCCCTGCTTTACGAATTGTCCGTCAACTACACGGGCAACCATGGTAGCCTTGCGGCCGCACCAGCAGATAGTCTTGATCTCTTCAATCTTATCAGCGTAAATGAGCATATAGTATGAACCTTCGAAAAGTTCGTTTCTGAAGTCATTTTTAAGTCCGTAAGCAAGAACCGGAACTCCGCAGCTGTCAACGATTTCGACCAGCTCCTGCACATGGTGTTTTCTGAGAAACTGGCACTCGTCAATGAGTACGCAGTCAATGGATCTCTTTTCGTTTTCTCTCATGAAAAGCTCCAGAATGTTTGTCTCATCATTGACAATCATAGCCTCTCTCTGGATACCGATTCTTGAAGTAATAACTCCTGTTCCATATCTGTCATCAATGGCCGGAATAAGTGTCAGAACGTTCTTGCCTCTTTCCTCATAGTTGTAGGCAACCTTGATAAGCTCGATGGATTTGCCTGCGTTCATAGTACTGTATCTGTAATATAACTGTGCCATATTTTCCTCCAATTTTAAGGGAACAAAAAAATCCCCATTCTTCATTTTATTATAATTGAAATTGGCCGGAAAATCAAATATAATAGTTGTAATATATGAAAGTTTCACAATTGAAGGGGTGACTATTTTATGGAAGAAATTTTAATGATATTACTGAAGTGTCTGCTTCTGGGCGTAATCTGGGCAGCTCTGCTGATTCCGCTGATTTTCAACCGTGGCGGCCTGCTTAAATACATAATTACAGTAGTTGTTATCGCTCTGGCCTGCTTCTTTTTCAGAGGTTACGCCGGCACAATCAACAAAATGACTGTAATAGCGCTTGTAACCCTTGTAATCGCCTGGATAACCTCCATGGCAGTTTTCGAAAAAGAAAGCAAGGTCAAATCAAAGGTAATCGCATTCTCATGCGTTATGGCGGCAGTTTCCTATCTTGTATCTCAGTTCGTGCACTTCGCAATTCTTTAATATCTTCAAAAAAAACAATTCAGCGGCCGGCAAACTGCCAACCGCTGTTTTTTTTTCTTATTGGCTTTTAAGTTCTGCACACACAACTTCCGGGCAGTTAAAAAGTCTAAGCGGAAAAATGCTGTTTCCCAGCCCCCGGCTTATGTACATAGTCGTACTGCCACTTACATAAGAACCTTCTGTGTATTCAGGAAAAAAGCCCTGCCCCGGAGCAATCAGACCTCCGATGAACGGAAGTCTCCACTGGCCGCCATGGGCATGACCGGAAAATACAATGTCCGGTCCTTGCTGTGCATAGAATTCAATGAACTGAGGCTGGTGAGCCAGAAGAACCATAACATTATCATGGTCAATACTTCCCATCAACTGTGACAATGTACCATCCTGCAGATTTCTGTTATCAAGACCCGTAAGAGTAAGTGCTTTTTTCCCTGAATATGTTGTAATTTCAACGGTTTCATTGCTCAGCCATATTGCTCCTGCAGCTTCAATCTGCTCTGTAAGCTTCTTGAAAGCCTCTCCGTCAAGGTATTCTTCATGGTTACCAGTAACATAAAATACTGGTGCCAGTTTCACAGCTTCTTCTGTAAATGTGATTGCGTTCTCCGAATCTGCACTGTCCACAATATCTCCGGTGACAACAATTATATCCGGATGGCAGTCTTCAATCTTTGAAATCAGGCGTTTCTGCTCTTTTCCGAACATCTTGTTATGCAGGTCAGAAATATGCACGATGGTGTATCCATCCAGTCCGCCTGCTATCTTTTCACTCCGGTACTCATACTCCGAAACCGTAATAAAGTTGTTCTGAAACCAACAGAAAACTGCTGTCAGTATAATCAGCACTGCAGCAGCTGCTATTTTCTGCTTTCCTTTTAATTTCCTCATAACCTTTTCCTTATGCGAAGATTGCCATGGCCAGTGTGCCAGCCACCATCAGCGCCAGACCGGCTGCTGCTTTCTTCGAAAGTTTTTCCTTGAAAACTACGTAGGAGAATGCTACTGATACAAGGATGCTCAGCTTGTCGATAGGCACTACCACGCTGACGATACCTGTCTGGATTGCGTAGTAGTAGCAGAGCCAGGACGCACCTGTCGCAAGGCCCGAAAGACTGATGAACATCAGCTCCCTGCGGTCGATCTTTTTGACTTGTCCGCCTTTGCCTTTCATGAAAACTATCGCCCATGCCATAATCAGCACCACGATAGTTCTGATGGCAGTACCCAGGTTGGACTCCACGCCTTCAATGCCTACTTTTGCAAGGATTGATGTAGCTGCCGCAAACACTGCTGCACCTACTGCGTAGATAATCCAGCTGCGCTTTTCCTGTACCTGACCTGTCTGCTTCTTTTCCACCATCATGAGCACGCCGGCTCCGATGAAGAAAGTGCCGATAAGCTTCACTGCAAGATTATTTGTTTCGTTAAAAAGTATGATTGCCGCAAGTACTGTCAGCACTGTACTGGACTTGTCAATAGGCACTACTTTGTTAACGTCCGCCATGGAAAGCGCCTTGAAGTAACAGATCCATGATGCTCCTGTTGCAAAGCCTGAAAGCACCAGGAACAGGAGCGATTTCGGGCTGATCTGCCCGATTGTATCGAATGACCCTACGACGCCGACCATTATCCAGGCAAACACAAGTACTACAATTGTACGTACCGCTGTGGCCACGTCTGAGTCTGTTTTTTTAATTCCGCATTTGGCCAGAATCGATGTTAGGCCTGCGAATAATGATGATAAAATTGCTGCTATAATCCACATAAAATATGTTACCTTTCTTTTACTCTAGTAACAATATTTTACCACAATTTACTCTTCTATAAACGTGAATCGCTTAAATGTTTTTCCATCACGCTCGATGGTTTCGTCCCACATGGAAGCAGGTCTGACCCAGAGTCCTCCGTCGCCGTAAAGAGCTCTGTAAACAACCATGGGCTCCATGGTTTCGGAGTGACTGGCGATGCCTATTACTTCGTATTCGTTGCCTTTGAAATGGCGATACTTACCTGGTCTGATTGTGTCCATTCTTCTTCCTCCTCTTCATCAAATCTAAGCTTGCTGCCGTTAAATCCCGCCTGAAGTTCTTTCACATATTCAAATGGATTCTCCATCGGTGTAATCCCCAGCTCTGAGGCGATTTTTTCAAGGGCTGCTGTCCGCTCCGGAGTCCGCACATTGTACTCTTCATTTCCCAGGAAATCCTCAAACTGTGCCTTGTCCCACCACACAATCTGCTCGATGGCAGTGGTACTCTCACATGCCAAAATTAGCCTCATGAAATCCACGAAATTCTCAGCCACAGGGTAAACATAATCATCCACACAGCTCATTGGATTCACTGCAAAAATCATATCACCATACTCAGGCACCATGCCGTAGTGTATACCTCCTGTTTCCCATCCGATGACTTTCATGCCGATTGGTGTACAGAAGTATCCGCCTTCTTCATCGCCTGATTCAAGGCCGATAAGACTGCCGTCTATTTTAAGTTTTTTGTATTCTTCGTACATTTCTTTGTTCATTTCCTCATTGCTTTTTTCCAGTTCCATTTTCATAACCCCTTCTATCTTTTCTGTTTCCGTATTGAACCAGAAGTAACCTTCGTTTTGCTGATTTTCATCGCTGTATGTGTAATTAATCAGAACTGATTTACTGTCGGCGCTCCACTGCAGAATGCGGCAGTTGAACCCAGACTGTGCCTCTGTGTTGTATTCCCCGTCTTTTATGAAAGGAATTGCTTCTGTCAAGCTGCTTTCCTGCATTGCAAGCCATATATATCCGCTCAGATTGGCGCCTACAGCAGTTTTCATGTTTACTATAATATGAAATACCCCGGACTCTTCTGTATCGACAGAAACTATGTATTTGCTGCTGTCGGGTGACCAGAGTACCTGCTCAAAATTTTTGCAGGGAAGAATGGTTGTGGAATAAGTGATATCATCCCTTACGATACGTTTGCCCTTACGTTTAACTGTAATTGCCGGCCGGTCTTTTTCGCCCAGACCGGTTATGTCCCTGTTATATACAGTGACCACATTGTTTCCGTCGGGAGACTCATACCGTCCCGTTATATTGAACACGCCCTTCCACCAGAGAATTGCACAGGTAATAGCCAGGAGCAGAATAATTACTACAGCAATTTCCAGATATATCTCCTTAAGTTTCCTGGTTTTTTCCGTCAGTTCCTTACCCGAATAGTCTATGGCCTTCTGCACGTTTTCTTCAACAGCGGCTGCAGGCTTTTCTTCAAAGCGTTCTCCGGCAATCAGTTCCGTAACGGTCACGCCCAGCAAAGCTGAAAGTGGCTCAAGAAGCCCTATGTCCGGCGCGCAGATTCCGCGCTCCCATTTGGAAACAGCACGGTCGGTCACATGAAGTGCCTTGGCCAGATCAAGCTGGGTGAGATCTTTTTCTTTTCGCAGCTCTTTGATTAATGTCCCTGTTTTAATGTTATCCATAGTGCCCCTCCTGCCTGTTTTTCTGTTTTTATTTTACCATGCAGGCCGGCCGGCAGCACCAAACCAGAGGTTGAGTTCTGATTATCTATTACCACGAAATTTCTTTAACGCCTGCTGTCAGGCTATACGCATAGCCTGTGCCGCCATGCTCTTCTGTATCATAACTTTCATACTCTACAGATATGTCCGGGTCGTCCACCACAGTTGCCCTGTACCCATATTCCGGTCCGAAAGGCGACTGTACGATTACAGGAAAATACTTTCCGGCTGCTGCATCTGCCAGTATGAGCGTCGGTTCTGAATCCAGGTCTTCCGCAATTATTGCTTTTTTGCCTCCGTATATGTAAACTGACTTACCAAGAAGTCTTATATCAGCTTCGTAATGGTTTGAAATACCAAAATCATTTTCGCCTGCGGCTTTGATATACAGGCTTGAAGTCTCGTCAACAAGGAGATTGCGCGTCATATCAATACCTTTTACTCCATTGCTTTCAACTCTCAGATTACCGCCATTTACAACACTTACATTGCTGCTTGTCTGTATTGCGTATCCGCTGTTTTTTCCGGCATATACTGTCAGACTTGCCCCGTCCACCAACAGTTTGTCTGAGCCGCTTCCACAGTTCAGACTTCCATCTATGGTAACAGTGGCACCATTCTTAGCGGTAAAACCGCCGCTTCCCAGCATCTGCACAGTGTTTTCGCCGTTTCCACCTGCTGTGTTCACCGCCTCAAAAGTGCATCCATCCACGATAAGATGTTCGCCGTACAGGTGAACAATTCCGTCCACTTTAAGCGAGCCGCTGCCCTTGATGGTCAGATTGCCGCCGCTGCGCTGCTTGGTATAACCAAGAGCCATATATCCCTTGGTATGCGTAATTGAGTTTTCGCCTTTGACCACAATTGTTGCATCCACAGTAACAGGCACTTTTATGAGGGCGCTTTCAGACGATTTCAGGTTCACGTTTTCGAGCGTCAGCACACGCTCTGAAGCATCCCAGAAAATCCCCGGCCCACTGATATCAATGTCACTGCTCATGTCAATAGGCTGTGATGGCACACCGCCGGATACTGTGATTTCAATTGTTTCAGCTTTTGCAGGCTTGTCAGCTTCTTCAGTTTCCTCAGTATTATTTTCTGTTTCTGAATTATCTTCCGCCTCATTTTGTTCTTCCTGCTGATGCTGCTGTTCTTGCTGTACTTCCTGTCCCTGCTGCACCGTTTCATCATCTGCAGGTTTGTCCGGCGTACATGCTGTCATAGCCAGAATTACCGACAGCACAAGCACTATTTTAAATAATTTTTTCACTTCAAATCCCCCCGTTTTCTATTACCACACAAAAGGCAAAATACGCCACTTGACTTTTTTCATATGTTCTGTATAGCCTGCAAGCCCCCCGGCAAGCACTTTTTCTTCGTTTCTGATGCGCTTCACCAGAATAAGCGGATATGCAAGAAATACTATCAGCCCCAGGCCTGAGCCCAGCGCCACCGGAATAGACAGGAAAAGCAGTATAGTCACCGCATACATCGGATGACGCACAATACCGTAAAGCCCTGTGTCCACCACCTTCTGCCCTTCCTGCACTTCAATAGTTCTTGAAAGGTAGGCATTTTCGCGCATGACCTCTGCATACAGGCCGTAGCTCACAACCAGCACCACTGCCCCTATAATCACAACCGGTTTTGGTAGCTGAAGCCAGCCGAAGCGGAAATCCAGATCAGACAGTATAAATCCGCCCAGGAATATGAGTGCAGAAAGCGCCACTACACTTTTCTGAGCATCCTCTTTTTCCCTAGTATTAAGCCGCTTTTCCAGAAGCTCCGGTGCTTTGACAAACATCACAGCACCCAGAATCAGCATCGGTTCGAAGAGCAGACCTATAAAAAGCCAGCCGTTCCAGTAGCAGAGCATCCCTGCCGGGATGAACAGCAGTGCCGCCACCAGCACAAGACCTGCCAGATATTTAGTTAGCGCGCTTATTAAAAGTCTTGTTCCCATTGGAATCTCCTTCTTACTATAAGATATTCATATTTTAATTCAGCAAAGCTACGCCGTCAACGAAAAAAGGCTCTGCCGCCATTGCCGGAGACAAGACCTTAAAATCAAAACTTTCTGCAAACTCTTCCATAATTTTCATATCAAGCGGTCTGTCTGAAAAAATTGCTTCCGGCGGTGCTTCTTTTCCAGCCAGAACAATTGCCGTCACCAGACAATCTTCAAAGTAAGCAATCATCAAAGACCTGTGCGGTCCCAGAGCAAGTGTCACATGAACACCTTCATCGGTTTCATAAGACTTCTCCTCATACTGCACGTTATCACCGATATTCAGCGTCACGTCGTTGAAAGTACCCTTCACGCTTCTCATAAACTGATATTCAAGCTCCGCACCGCTCAGCCGTGCAATCCCGTCAAATCTGAAAGTTCCGTCCTCATACATATAAATGCTTCGTGCTTCATTGGCAGTTCCCAGAAAATCTCCGCCTGCCAGGCTGCAGAGCTCTTCATTGGTGTAAATGTCAGTAAACATTTCAGTGTGCAGTTTCAGATTATATTCAGCCGTAATCTGGTCCAGTTTGTCAGCCATTTCCTGGTTATATACCTGATAAAAATTGTATGATGTTCCCGGAGCAAAAATATCGTTTCCGCTGCCTGCTGCCCCTATCACATCATAGGAAGCTAGAAATTCATGCCACTCGGCCGCTGCTTTGTACTCATCTGTTTCCGCAAGTCCTGCCAGAGTAATCGTGTCCGGTTTCTGCTGTACTTGCTGCATGTTTTCGCCCTGCATATCCTCTGCCGGAGTTTCTGTCAGCAGCAGGCTCCTGATGCCAAACCAGTCTGCCGCAAATGCTGTAGCTGACAATGCCAGCATAAGTGCAGCCACCACTGCAGCAATCAACGCTCTTTTTGTTTTGAAAACCCTGAAGCTGCCTCTTTCAGCTGCGGCTTCCTCAATATATTTTTCGTCTATGTTGCCAATTAATATTGCCAGATCTGCTGCTTTCATATCTCGACTTCCTCCTTTTCAAGGCAATTTTTCAGCTCCCTGCGCAGCCGGAAAAGCATTGACTTAACCTTGCTTTTACTGTATCCAGTGCGTCGGCTTATATCTTCTACAGAGTAAAAATACCAGTACCGCCACACAAACAACCGGCGTTTTTCCGGCGTCAGGCTACCGAGAAAAGCATTTATAACCTGTTCAATCATCAATCTTTCAGCTTCAGTTTCTGCAGAAATGTTCCCTGAAACGCAATCAGACGGTTCTTCAATTGAGTCTGCCGCAAAGGAGCTCCTTTTGTCCGCATTAAGATATCCGAATTTTTTCAGAGCCAGATTTCTGGTGATTTTTGCAAGAAAAGCCCCAAGTCTTCCGGGTTTTGCCGGCGGTATCGCATTCCAGGCACCCAGCCATGTATCATTAAGACATTCCTCACAATCCTGCTGGTCTGCAAGAATATTTGCTGCTACACTGCTGCAAAGGCCTCCGTATTTTACCTGACTTTCCTGTATTGCTGTTTCATTGCGCTGCCAGTAAAGTTCAATTATCTTTTCATCTTCCATAATTATTCCCTCTGTCTTTAACCCCTTTGTATATTAAGTACGGTTTTTTCAGTATTGGTTGCACTCATTTTAAAAAAACTCCCCACAAATCAGTGAGGAGTGTAATCTTTTTCTTTAACTTTTAAAGCAATGTATAACGCATATGCGCCGGCAATTATTGCAATCAGTATGCCGGAAATAATTTCCCTTTCATGTGTTATTGCCGCTGTATCTGAAAAAATGCTCAATGAATTGAATACGCCATGGACGGCGATACATATAAGCAGGCTTTTTGTCCTGAGAAAAATCATTACAAATGCAAAGCCTACAGCAACTGCATAAACTACCTGCAGCAGATTGGAGACAAGGTCAGCACCTGAACCATTGAAAAGGTTCACAATATGACCGATTCCAAAGGTTACGCTTGATACAATGACTGCTGCTCTGACACCGTCTTTGGCCATAGCCTTGAACAGTAATCCGCGGAAAATAACTTCTTCGAGGAAACCTACGCAGAGCATGGACAAAATATATAATACAGTCTCAGTAACAGATACATTCAGAGCCACCCCATACCAAAGATTGGCCGTCAGAAGAATCATCAGCGGAATATAGAAAAGCATATTCGATGCCGGTAACTTGGACCTGCACAGACCATATTTTTCAAGAAGCTGGTTTTTCTTCAGGAATATAAATAATATCGCTGAGAGTAATATCAGTATTGGCAATGTGACAATCTTCATGATGCCTGCCCCGGCAGAAAGATTGTCTCCCGCTGATACCAGCACGATATAGGCTGCAATCCATGCCAAAGCAAACCACAGTTCACTCTTTTCGTACAATTTTTTCATCTGCTATATCTCCTGAACTGTCTTCCAAAGCATTTTTGCATCCACAAAGTCCACGTCCAGCCTGCCTTCGTTTTTAAGCCAGGCCATGTAGGAACGGACTGTACTGCCGATAAGCACATACTGGTCAAAGTTCATCTTCATGTCATAGTCCAGGAAAAGTTTCTGGAGCACTTCCTCGAAAGTCTGCGGAGTTCGACAAAATTCAACGATTTTCGCAGCCACTTCGAGAGTTTTATCAATATTATACTGTGCCAGTTCCCTCACATCTTCCGTAGGCTCGATGTGTGCACCCACAAAAATCTTCGCCTTCATTTCCTTTACTCTTTCCAGAGTTTCCAGATGTGAAGCGATGTCATAGTTGAAAGTAATGCCGTATTTATCAAGGGTCGCATGGCTGCTTACGCAGTCAGCAAGGTAAACTACATCATCAGCAGTTCTGAAGCCAACCATTTCAAATCCGTGGCCACGAAGGTCGATAAGTTCCATACCTGCAGGCAGAACTTCCTGAGTAAGAGGATCTGCATTGCTTGGCTGGGCCATCATAAACTTATGGCGAAGATTTGCCGGTGAAAAACCGCCGTACAAGAAGGCTGGTTCTATTGCAGGTACATTGGTAAACGCCCAGTCCATGCCGCCCGGTGCGTAAATTTTACAGCCAGTACGGTCCTGAAGGAATTTGTTGCCGCCGATGTGGTCTGCGTGGGAATGTGTGTTGTAAATTGCTTTCAGCGTCCACCCCTGCTGCTCCAGAACGCGCAGAACTTTTTTGCCGCCGTCTTTGTCGCTGCCGCTGTCAATGAGGCATACTTCATTTTCACTGATGCGGTAAATTCCAACCTTTGCAGGACTTTCAATATAGAAACTGTTTTCACCAACCTGAACTAACTCGTACATATAGCGCTCCTATTTCTTTTCCTTGCCGCCGAATACGAAAATAAATACCAGTGCAGAAACTGCCATAAGCATTGGGTAAAATACATAAGGAATTACTTCGTATGTGGACATCTTTATGCCAAGCACAGTCTCAACTGCTGTAACTGCATAAAGAAGCTGTGCACCGTAAGGAATCAGGCCCTGAACTACTGAACCGAAAATGTCCAGAAGGGATGCTGTTCTTCTAGGGTCAATGTCGAATTCGTCGCTGATTTCCTTGGCAATAGGACCGCTGAGCACGATTGCAATTGTGTTGTTTGCTGTTGCAAGGTCAACACCGGAAACAAGAGCAGCGATACCAACCATAGCACCTTTTTTGCTCTTTGCACTTCTTCTGATAATATTGATGATTGCATCAATACCGCCGTAAGCCTTCACAAGTTCAGCAATTGCAGCAACTGTGATGGAAATTACAGTAATGTCATACATGCCTGTAACACCGTTTCCTATGCTGCTGAAAATCGCTCCCGGAGCCATTGCACCAGTTGCCACACCAACGATTACAGAAGTTACTGTACCTGTAATGAGCACGATAAAAACATTGATTCCTGCAATTGCACCAACAAGAACAAGGATATATGGCACTACCTGCCAGATATTATATTCTCCCAGCTCAATTTCAGGAGCTCCGCCCATAGTCAATACAAAGTAAATAACTGCTGCAACGATTGCTGCCGGAAGAACGATTTTGAAGTTCATCTTGAACTTGTCGCTCATTTCACAGCCCTGAGTTCTTACAGCCGCGATTGTAGTATCGGAAATCATGGAAAGGTTGTCACCGAACATAGCGCCGGAAACTACTGAGCCAAGGCACAGAGCCATTGCAAATCCTGTAGCTTCGCTGATACCTACTGCGATCGGAGCAAGAGCTGCAATTGTGCCTACTGATGTACCCATGGAAATGGACACGAAGCAGGCAATGAGGAAAATACCTACGATTGCAAACTGACTTGGAATAAGGGAAAGTCCAAGATATACTGTGCTGTCTGCTCCGCCCGCTGCTGTAACAGCACCGCTGAAAGCACCTGCTGCCAGGAAGATGAGGCACATTGTAACAACGTTTTCATCTCCGATACCTTTAGCACATACTTTAAGTTTTTCGTTGAATTTAAGTTTTGGATTCTGTACGAATGCAACTGCCAGAGCAATTAAAAATGCTACAATTGTAGGCATTGCATAGAAGTTCTTTGTGATAATTCCGCTTCCAATGAAAAGAACCAGAAATACAACAATCGGAAGAAGTGCAAAAATATTGCCTCTTCTTACTGATTTTTTTTCATTAGTGTTCATATATTTTCTCCTTAAATATTAATTGAATCTGAATTATATAATTTTCTGCATTTCATACATCTCAGCGAGACATCTCTGTACAGTAATAGTTTCATAATATTTTCTGAAAGCATCATACATTGTCCGCTGAAAACGTTTTTCTTTTAAATCTTCAGGTGTATCAAACTCGTCAGGTTCAAGCAGTTCAATCATAGTCAGATGTCTGTAATACCAGTCTACGATTGGTCTGTATTCACCTATTACAGGTTTTTCTGCACGGAGAACCTGAATAATTGTAGTCGGTGTAAGTGCACCTATTTCAAGATCTTCATTAAGTTCTTTTATAAATCCAGTATAGTCATATGCTGAGTTTCCCATATGTAACTTCTCCATATTTTTTATCGATTTTTGCGGTCATACCGCCTGCATTATATAATAACATCTTTAATGCTGAAAATCAAGATTTTTCAATGGGTTTAAGGATTATTCACCCGGCTGCAAAAAATAAAAAAAACCGATCTTCGGACTCATTGTCAGCGAAAAACGGCTTCAAAAAAATTATGGTGCCCAGACTCGGAATCGAACCAAGGACACGGGGATTTTCAGTCCCCTGCTCTACCTACTGAGCTATCTGGGCATACATTTTTGTCTTATTAAATTATGGTGGGCCTTCAGGGACTTGAACCCGGGACCTGCCGGTTATGAGCCGGATGCTCTGACCAACTGAGCTAAAGGCCCGTCAGTAAAAAAATGGTCGGGGTGGCAGGATTTGAACCCGCGGCCCACTGGTCCCAAACCAGTTGCGCTACCAAACTGCGCTACACCCCGATATTAAATTATTAATTTTTAAAAATGGCAGGGGCAGTAGGAATCGAACCCACGGCACGCGGTTTTGGAGACCGCTGCTCTACCAGCTGAGCTATACCCCTATAAGTGGCGGAGAAGATGGGATTCGAACCCATGCGGCCCTATACGAACCCTAACGGTTTAGCAAACCGTCCTCTTCAGCCTCTTGAGTACTTCTCCAGGCTAAATTATTTTGTGGCGGAGAGGGTGGGATTCGAACCCACGGCCCCTTTCGGAGTCACTGGTTTTCAAGACCAGCTCCTTAAACCACTCGGACACCTCTCCATCGATGAGTTCTACTACTTTATCTTCAATTGCTTATTGTTACTTTTAAAATGGTGACCCATCGGAGATTCGAACTCCGGACACCTTGATTAAAAGTCAAGTGCTCTGCCGACTGAGCTAATGGGTCATA
>JAFQHT010000154.1 GCA_017397825.1 Bacillota bacterium
CTATCTCCCGAACCAGTACCTTCTTCTTTTCTGGCTGGCCTTCCTGTACTCGATGCACTCTGCCGGACAGCCGCAGATGCAGGCCATACAGTGTGTACAGTTTCCGCCCCAGACAGGCTTACCGTCAATCAGACGGATGTTATTTAGCGGGCACATTTCTGCGCACTTACCGCAGGAAATGCAGTCTTTTTCCAGATGGAAGCCTTTGTCCTTTACAATAAACGTAAAGAACACCCAATTCACCAAGGTGCTCATGAACATACCGAATGCCGGCATCTTTTCTTCCATGTCCTCGCAGCGTTCAATCGTTTTAATAACATTATTAATCGGGCGCATCGCTGCATTTACAATGCGTTCAGACTTTTCCTTATCAGGCACGTCGAACATGGCAATATAGTTTTCTGGCATTACCACAGTTCTGAAACCGCGGAAGTTCATGCCGATTTTATCGCAGAGTTTCTTCGCATATGCCTGGGCACCGCCTGTGCTGCCACCGCAGGTAAGCACAAAGTACATGTCGTCATTACCATCAAAGCGGGCAGTTTTCATCCAGTCTTCAACAACCAGAGGCACGCGCCACGCATAAGTAGGACATACAAGCACGTAAGGCTTGCCGGAGACAAAGTCCCCGGCAATACCGTCTTTCATGTAATTGTTAATCGAAATCAGTTCATCGCCCAGGCCTTCTGCTATAGCCTTTGCAACGAACTCACTGTTACCTGTACCGCTGAAATAAAGTACCATTACTCATGCCACTCCCATTCTGTAACTTCAGGAAGATCCTGACCGTATTCAGCAATGTAGTTTTTATGTTTAACAAGTAAGTCGTTCATTTCCTGGTTCAGATGACCTGCAATATCGCCAAGCTGAGGCAGCTGCTTGAGTGCTTCCTTGACAAGGCTGAATCTGTCGATATGATTTTGAACTCTCATGTCAAATGCTGTAGTAATTGTACCTTCTTCCAGATAACCATGAACGAAGAAATTCTTTTCGTTGGTTCTGCCCTGAGTCAGTTCGTGGATTAACTTAGGATAGCCGTGGAAAGCGAATACAACCGGTTTGTCCTTTGTGAACAGCAGATCGAATTCTTCATCTGTCAGGCCGTGCGGATGAAGCAGATGTGATTCCATCTTCATCAGGTCTACTACGTTGATAAATCTGATTTTGATACCAGGAATGTTGTCACGGAGAATTGTAGTTGCAGCCAGCGCTTCAACTGTAGGAGTATCACCGCAGCAAGCCATTACGATGTCAGGCTCTGCGCCCTGGTCGTTACTTGCCCATTTCCAGATGCCGATACCCTGAGTGCAGTGCGTAACCGCCTGGTCCATTGTGAGCCACTGCATGCTCGGATGTTTGGAAGCTACGATTACGTTTACGTAATTTTTGCTCTTGATACAGTGGTCGAAACAGGAAAGCAGGCAGTTTGCATCAGGCGGCAGATACATGCGGACAACGTCTGCCTTTTTGTTTGCAACGTGATCCAGGAATCCAGGGTCCTGATGAGTATAACCGTTGTGGTCCTGCTGCCATACGTTGGAAGAAAGAATCAGATTCAGTGATGCAATCTTCTGTCTCCAAGGCAGCTGGTTGCAGACTTTGAGCCATTTTGCGTGCTGTGCAACCATGGAATCAACTACTCTGATAAAGGATTCGTAGCTTGCAAAGAAACCGTGACGGCCTGTGAGCAGGTAGCCTTCCAGCCAGCCTTCACACATGTGCTCTGACAGGTAGGAGTCCATGATACGTCCGTCAATTGCCAAGTCTTCGTCTCCTTCAATTATGTCAGCATTGAATGCTCTCTTTTCAACTTCAAAGGCCTTATAAAGTCTGTTGGACTTGGTTTCGTCCGGACCGAAAACTCTGAAGTTTTTGCTTTCTTTATTTAAAACGAACAAATCTCTTACATATCCGCCCAGTTCCATCATGTCCTGAGCCTTTACGCTGCCAGGGAATGGCACGTCAACTGCGTATTTTTTAAAGTCAGGTGTTCTCAGGTCACGCAGCAGCTTGCCCCCGTTGGCATGAGGGTTCGCACTGATTCTTCTGTCCCCTTCAGGTGCAATTTCCCGGAGTTCAGGAATCAGCTTGTAGTCTTCACCGAAAAGTTCTTCAGGTCTGTAGCTTCTCAGCCATTCTTCCAGCTGGGCCATGTGTTCTTCCTTATCCATTGTGATAGGAACCTGATGAGCACGGAAAGTACCTTCAATAGGCTTGCCGTCAACAACCTTAGGACCAGTCCAGCCCTTAGGCGTTTCGAGAATAATCATCGGCCAGAAAGGTCTTTCTGTGCATCCTTCTTCTCTCGCCTTGCGCTGAATTTCCTTGATTTCTTCGATACACTTGTCTACAGCCTCAGCCATTTCCTTATGAATCTTCTTAGGATTATCGCCCTTTACGAAGTAAGGCGTCCATCCGCAGCCTTTGAAGAACCATTCCTGTTCCTGACGGGAAATTCTGGCAAAAACAGTTGGGTTTGCAATCTTGTAACCATTAAGGTCAAGAATCGGCAGAACCGCGCCGTCTCTTGCTGCATTGAGGAATTTATTGGAATGCCATGCAGTAGCCAGCGGGCCTGTTTCAGCTTCGCCGTCACCTACGATACATGTGGCGATAAGGTCAGGATTATCAAAAATTGCACCGAAAGCATGTGCAAGTGAGTATCCCAGCTCGCCGCCTTCATTGATAGAGCCTGGTGTTTCAGGTGCCACATGGCTGCTCACACCACCAGGGAATGAGAACTGCTTGCAGAGCTTGGTCATACCTTCTTTGTCCAGTCCTACGTTCGGATAAACTTCGCTGTATGTTCCTTCAAGGTAGGCATTAGAAACAAAGAAATTTCCGCCGTGGCCGGGACCTGAAATGAGAATCATATCAAGGTCATATTTTTTGATTGCTCTGTTCATATGGGCATATACAAAATTCTGTCCCGGAACAGTACCCCAGTGACCTACGATTTTTTTCTTGATGTGTTCCTTTTTCAGAGGTTCTCTGAGCAAAGGATTTTCCAGAAGGTAAAGCTGTGCAGCAGACAGATAATTGGCTGCACGGAAATAGGCATCAAGCTTTTCTAAGTATTCTTCTGATAAAAAAGTTTTGTCTGTCATTGTTTCACCCTCCTCGTGATTAATAGAAAGTTGCCACTTCTTCTTCAAGCGGCTCACATTTTTCAACACTGATTACGTGGAAAACAGGTCCTACACTTTCGTACATCTTGCTGTACTCTCTTCTGACTTCTGCGACCATGTCCACCCAGCCGCCGTGTTCCAGGCTCTGGCTTTCAGGGTACTTGGCCACCAGACCGCCGAACTGGATGTCTTCAACACAGCATGTCATGATATGACGTCCGATTACGAACTCGTCCTCCCCCAGTCCGCCTCCCAACAGGCTGCGGCCTTTGAAATGAAGCGTCTTGCCGTAATATTTTTCTTCTTCGTCGTTCATGTCGCTGTACCAGATTGCATAATCCTTGTCTTCGATTTCCACAACCGGTGCATTGATATCAAATGGCAGCGGGTCTTCAATATTATCAATTTCAATATTGTTCGGGCCATATTCATAAATAATATCACAGCGGCGGTTAACAGCACGTACGATTTTGTGGAAAGGCATTTTGTCCATTTCCTTCTTAAAGTGTTTGAAAACGATGGTTTCTGTGGATTTCAGCTTGTCGAAAACCAGGTTCCTCATATTTGCATTATACATTTCAAACGTCTGTGCATCAGCAAAAGTCATTTCCTGATAAACTGTCCAGCCTCTCGGCATATTGTTGTACAAAGCATCAAGCATCCACATTCCGTTGAATTCAACCACTACCTTTTCGCAGTTTGTGTCAAACTGAAGTTGTTCAAGAAAGGCTCCGGTCAGCTGCTCTTCGTCTTCAACTCTTACGATTTTTACATTGGAAGAGGCAAATTTCACAGGTTCAAACTCAGTTTCCCCTTCTTCGCAGACCAGCAGCAGAGTGCGCTGTCCATCGTTGAAAGCAGGGTCTTCCAGAGTCTCCTGAATAAAAGTGCTCTTACCTGCATCTATGAAACCTGTAAAAAGGTATACAGGAATTTCTCTTACTTGCATGTTGTTTTCCTCCTACAGTTCAAAAGCTGCGTAAATTTTTTCGCGGTCGATATCTGCACCGATTACGCAGATTCTGCCTGTAACTCCTGCGCTGCCGATTCTGACATCCGGTTCACCAGGCACATAGTCGAAGTGAATCCACTGACCGTCCTGTCCTTCTACGATGCCTTTTGCACGGAGTACGAAACCGTATGCGTGTTCATCTTCCAGTGCTGCAAGAACTTCTGCAATTTTTTCCATAGAGAATTTCTTTGTTGTTTCAATACCGATGCTGTCGAATACTTCGTCTGCATGGTGATGTCCTTCATGGTCGTGGTCATGGCCGCAGCAGCAGTGTCCGTCGTGGTCATGATGGTGATGATGTTCATGGTCGTGGTGGTCGTGACCGCAGCAACATTCTTCATCATGGTGATGATGGTGATGATCATGTTCTTCATGGTCATGATGGCCGCAGCAGCATTCTTCATCATGGTCATGATGGTGATGGTGTTCATGGTCGTGATGGTCATGACCGCAGCAGCACTCTTCTTCGTGGTCATGGTGATGGTGGTGGTCATGATGGTGATGTTCATGTTCCTCTTCAAGCAGATGGAGTGCCTCTTCAATAGTATCGCGCTTTTCCATAGCGGCAAGAATCTGCTTTCCATCCAGTGCATCCCAGTCAGTTGTAATTACTGTAGCGTGTTCATTATGTTCTCTGATAAGTGCTACAACCTTTTCAAGTTTTTCTTCGTCCATATCCTTAGTGTGGCTGAGGATAATGGAGCTTGCGTGTTCTACCTGATTATTGTAGAATTCGCCGAAGTTCTTCATGTATATTTTTGCTTTCTTGGCATCAACCACTGTGGTAAAACCATTAAGCTGTACGTCGTCAAGTTCCAGATTTTCTACGGCCTGAATAATGTCGCTGAGCTTGCCAACCCCTGACGGTTCAATTAAAATTCTGTCAGGATGGAACTGCTCCAGCACCTGCTCCAGTGCCTTTCCGAAGTCCCCCACAAGACTGCAGCAGATGCAGCCGGAATTCATTTCGTTAATCTCAACTCCCGCGTCTTTAAGGAATCCGCCATCGATACCGATTTCGCCGAACTCGTTTTCAATTAAAACAATCTGTTCGCCTTCGTAAGCTTCTTCAATTAATTTTTTGATTAAAGTAGTCTTGCCGGCTCCTAAAAAGCCTGAAAAAATATCAACCTTTGTCATTAGTTTTTTCATCCCTTTTCTATAAAATTTTTTAATAATATATTTTACCACAAATAAAACAAAAATTCAATCGTGTCAACCACATTATATTGTGGTATTATAAAATAAATTTAAACAAAAAAGGAGTTTGAGATATGGCTGTAAACAGAAAATCAAGAGAATACGTAATCTGCCCTTGCCGTAATGTGACAAGAGGCGAAGTTGAAGATATTATCCGCGAAAAGAAAATCTTTGATATCAAAGAGCTTGCTGAAGCTGCAAATGTAGGAAATAAGTGCGGCGGATGCAGAGGAGACCTTTACGAACTGATTGATGAAATCAAAGCTGAACTTGCATAAAACCCGGAGAATCAACCATGGATATCAACAATTTTTATTACAGAGTAGACAGATTATTTGAAGAAAAAAAGGCAGCAGAAGCTGAACAATTTATGAAAGACACTCTTGCCCAGGCAGAAGCAGAATGTGATGCCGGTGCAATAATTACAGTATGCAACGAACTCGGCGGTTACTACCGTGCAGCATCACGTTATTCAGAAGGCATTGAACTTTATGAAAAGGCTCTCAGAATCATGCGAGAAATGGGACTTGCTGCAAGCGAGCATTACGGTACCACCCTTGTAAACTATGCTACCATGTACACAATGGCGGGAGATATAGTCAGAGCCCTTAATCTTTATACAGAAGCTGCAGAAATTTACGCTGCCGCAGGACTTGGCGGCGACTACCGCCTTGCGGCTCTTTTCAATAACATGAGTTACATCTGCCAGGACCTTGAAGATTACCCTCAGGCTCAGGAATACCTTGAAAAAGCATTGTTTATCCTGCGCTCACAACCTGACAGTGACATTGAAATTGCTGTTACCAATACTAATTTAGCAAGTGTCTACCTTGCAATGGGCATGATCGGAGAAGCCAAGGTAACAATAAAAAAGGCCATGGATATCTTTATCACCGAATCAGGAAATAATGATGTTCACTATGCCGGCGCGGTATGTACTTTAGGTGAAATATACTTTAAAGAAGGTGCTTTCGATAAGGCATGCGCGCTTTTTAAAGAAGGTCTGAATCTTACTGAACGTGATTATGGTTCAGATACTCTCAGCTACGCTGTGCTTTGCTCCAACACTGCCGAATGCCTCAAAGAAATGGGCCGTGCCGAAGAAGCTGCGGAATACTCAGCAATAGCAGCTGTCATCAGGGAAAGGATCGGATTATAATGAAAGGCCTTGAACTTTCCAGGCATTATTTTGAATACGGCCGTGATTTGATTATGAATGCAGTACCAGGGGAAGTTGCTGAACGTATGGCCGCCGGGCTTGTTGGCGAAGGTTCACAATGTTTCGGATTCGATGATGAGATCTCTCAGGATCATGATTTTGCGCCTGGTTTCTGCATCTGGCTCACCGAAGATGATTATTTAAAATATGGCAATGTTCTTCAGAAAGTTTATGATACCCTTCCTGCGCAATTCATGGGATACAGCAGAAACAATATTACCGCCCGGGACCGCCTGGGTGTTTTTCCTATCAAAAGTTTCTATGAAAAATTTCTGGGACCTTCAGTTCCGCCAGAGTCCAACATGGACTGGCTTCTGGTTTCTGAAGCAAACCTTGCTGCATGTACCAACGGAGAAGTTTTTTATGATCCTTCAGGCTGTTTTTCAGAAATACGCCTGCACCTTCTTAATTTCTATCCGGAAGATGTACTCCGTAAAAAAATTGCTGCACGGGCAGCAGTCATGTCCCAGTCAGGACAATATAACCTGCTCCGCACAATCCGCAGGCACGATATTGTAGCTTCCGGCCTTGCTGCTGCACGATTTACCGATGCTGCCCTTTCAATGCTCTACCTTCTTAACCGCAGATATATGCCTTTTTATAAGTGGGCCTACCATGGCAGTAAATCACTCCAAAAACTGCAGAACTGCCTGGCATTGCTGCCGGCGCTCTCTGATATTACTGTGCTCGCAGCTTCAGGTGACTGGAATTCTGCTTATAATGCAGCATTCAATACCACTGAAATGATCTGTTCTGATGTGGCACGTGAACTGAAAATGCAGGGTTTTTCTTCTTCAGAAAGCACCTTTCTTCAGGATCATCTTCCAGACATAATGTCAGGTATACGAGATCCGCAGATTGCATCAATGCATCCGATGATGGACTTTAATTTTTAGGAGAATTCCATGAATATTACAAACAAGGAAACAATTGAAAAAATAATAAATATTGAATGGGAAATGTTTCAGAAAGTAGAAAATATGGGAGGCCGGGCATCATGCCAGGATGATTTTGAAACCTTTTATATCATGCGTTTCAGTCAGTACGGCAGCTGGCCCGGAAAAATGGTGGAATGCTATGCAAAGTTTGTCGAAAAATGTCGCCTCTCCGGCCGCAACCTGCTGACCGAAAAATATGCCCGCATGATGGAATTCACCCATCCTGATTATTACATAAAAAATATTGCTCCGGTTCTTCCTGAAGTACCCGAAGCAAATAAAGTTTTCATTGATAAAATTGTAAAATCCATGATTGACTGGGAAACAGACTTCAGCAAAAAATATCCCAAACTTGCCGGTGTAAGCCGGCCTGTTACTGCTGACGGAGATATGAGTGGTTTTACTTCCATGGAAACATATGCCCGCGGCGAGCTTGCAACATATCCTCTGACGCTGCTTGAGCTGTATGCCGCATATACAGACCAGCTGGACGCTGAAGGCAATTCTCTCAGCCTGATTAATCAGCAGATTATGGTAAATATGTATGGTTACGATACTATAGAAGACGCAGAAGCCAGCCTCTGAGAGGCCGGCTTTTTTTAATCCTTTATTATGTTCCAGGCTTCTTTCAGCCGTTCAAAACTCCATGCCGCATTGGCCGGAGAAGTTGACGGCAGGCACACCGCAGGGATATCCACAGTTTTGGCCTGATATTTTTTATAGAACTTTTCGGCAGTCTTTCCGTTGATAAATATTCTTTCAATTTTTGACTCTGCAAGAATTTCAGAAAAATCGTTGGGTACCACATTTTTAATGGAACTGTCTGAACTTCCAACTATGTCGCAGGATTCAATCACGTCCCATACAGCCAGATTATTTTCCAGAATCAGTCTGATTTTTTCTTCTTTGTTCTGCGGTCTTTCTGCACCAAAAATCTCTGCAATCATGGGCCAGAAACGATTCTGAGGATGCCCGTAAAAGAACTTGTTTTCCTGAGATTTTACTGAAGGGAAACTGCCCAGAATCAACGTTCTGGAATTTTCATTATATAAAGGTACGAAGGGATAGTCATTTCTGTCAATCATTTTTTCACCTTAAAAAATGCCCGGAGAAATCTCCGGGCAAAATCATATTTTAAATCTAGTTAAATAAGAATCCTGCTGCCAGGAAACAAAGTGCAGATATCGCTGCCCCCAGAATACCGAACGGAGCCTGTGTTACAGCATGGTTGAAGTTGTTGCATCCTGTAGCCGCAGATGTGATTACGGTAGCATCTGAGTAGAAGCAGATGTGTGAACCGAAAACGCCTGCGCTGAGAACTGCAGAAACAGCCAGTGTCACGTCACATCCTGTATTCATAGCCAAAGGAATAACGATTGGTAATGCAATAATATACATACCCCAGTTTGTTCCTGTAATGAACTCAGTAATGGACAGTGCAATAAATACAACCAGCGGAACAAGCTGCGGTGTAAGTACCTTTGTAGCAGAAGTAATAACGAAATATGTAAAATGAATCTGATCATTTACAGCCGCAAATAAGAATGCCAGTACCATAAGAAGCAGCGGCATAATCATGTTCTTGAAACCATCAAGGCACACATCAGTAAACTCTTCAGCAGTTACCACACCCTGGAACAGATAAAATACAAACATAAATGCCAGTGTAAACAGTACACCCATTGCCATATCAAGGTCGAATAAAACAGTAGATCCAACCAGTGTAAGGATAGGCACAAACAGGTTATACATCTTAGGGTTAGTTGGTACTATGTTGGTTTTGCCTGACTTGATATCAATTTTTTCACTTCCTTCAGGTGCAAGAGGTCCGCCCTGTGCAACTCTGTGGAAAGCTTCTTTCATCGGGCCGAATACCGGAATAACTCCCAGAATAACCAGCGGAACGATAATCGCAGCAATCCATCCATAGAAGTTGAAAGGAATTGTCTTGATAAAGTACCACAATCCTTCGCCTTCAGGTGCCCATCCGCTTGTTTCCAGAATTCTTGAGCAGAATACTGCCCATGTGGAAATAGGGATAATTACGCAAAGAGGCGCAGCAGTAGAGTCAACAACATAAGCCAGAAATTCTCTCGGAACTTTGTGCTTGTCTGTCAGACTGGCCATACATGAACCAACTGTAAGTGAATTGAGATAGTCATCAATGAAGATAACGATACCAAGAATCCATGTCCAGATAAGGGCACTGTTTCTTGACTTAGCCTTAGTAGCTACCCATTCACCGAAAGCAAAAGCACCGCCTGACTTTTCAATAAGAGCAATAATACTGCCCATAAGTCCGCATACAATAATAAGCCATGCAATATCTTCATCCATCATAACGCTGAGAATACCGTCACTGAAATTGGTAAAGATATTCAGGAACCAGTTGCCGCCACCCATGGTCGCAGGTTTTGAAACCATAATATAACCGATGAGGGATGCTAAAACCAGCGCTTCAATAATTCTCTTTGTAGCAAAGATATAAATAATAAGAAACGCAGCAGGAATGAGGGCAAATGCACCGAACTCCTCAGTTTCAGCAGGCATAAAACTTGATAAAACCATAGTTGCAACAAGCACTACTGCGATGATTAAGAGAACTCTTCTTCCTTCAAAGGAAGCTTTCTCATTTGCAAGACGTTTGAACAAATATCATCTCTCCTCTCCAGGGGTATTTTTTATAACCGAGCCCTTTACGACCCACATATTTGCACGCGTTGCGGGTTATTCAGGAAATAGCCCGCATGCAGCAAGGCTTATTATAACAAATACATTAAAAAATACAACAAAAAAATATAATTTTTGATGAATTTTTTATTCAGATATTTTTATATATTTTACATCGAATTGTAAAATTTTGCAATGTATATTATTCAGTGCAATAATATAAAATAGTATCCCGGTCAGTTAAAATGTTAAAATTCAGCGGTTTTAATTTTTTTAAAAAAAATACAAAAAATGTGTTGACAACTATCGAATATTTTGGTAATATAACTCTTGCAGTCGCGCAAAGCGATTGATTATGGCGGTGTAGCTTAGTTGGCTAGAGCGTCCGGTTCATACCCGGAAGGTCGGTGGTTCGACTCCACTCGCCGCTACCATTTTTATTTTTAGGAAAGTTTTGTGGGGGCTTAGCTCAGCTGGGAGAGCATCTGCCTTACAAGCAG
>JAFQHT010000001.1 GCA_017397825.1 Bacillota bacterium
CCTTGTATGAGTAAACTCTCTGGCCATCTACAACAATAGGCTGCTTATCCATGTAGGTATTATCTGTCAGCTGTCCCGAAGTCGCAACCGGAGAATACATTTCCTTTAACTGATTGATTATTTCTGTAATCCGTTCTGTTGGTACAAAGGCTACTTTGCTGCGGTGTACGCGGACTATATTTTCCAGTGTGCCTTCAATAGCCTCTTTCTCAGAAGTCAAAGTATAGTGTGGAGGCAGAGTTGCTATCCACTGTTTTACCTGCTCTGTATTTGCTTCCGGAGGCAATGCGAGTGTACCGCGCATTTCTTCATGGCTCACATTGGACATGGCAAAACGTTGTCCGATCTGGTTCTTTGCCTTGGTTGTAAGTCCGTGAACGCCTGCTTCATAAGCCTGGTCTGCAAAAATAAATCTGAAACCCAGCGCACGTCCCTTGGCCATGAGATTTTCCAGTTTTTCTGCATAGGAAAGATTTCCCGAAGCCAGAGCATTACGTATAATCTGAGTCATCGTTGCAAATTCATCTACCATGACTATAATCAGCGGCAGGTGCTTCATACGGAATTCTTCAGGCAGATAAAGTATATCCTTAAACCCATATTTACTGAATAATTTAGTTCTCTTTTCAAGAATTTCAGTAAGTTCATCAATCAGATCCAGAACCACTTCTTCGGATGATTCAAGAATTACTCTTTTAACATGAGGCGGCATGTGCTTTGCATAAAGCTGAAATTCTGTCATTTTGAAATCCACAAGCCACAGTTCAATGTCTTCTGGATGATAGTTGAGGAGAATTCCTGTAATAAGCGTATGCATCAGGGTTGATTTGCCGCAGCCGGCAGAACCTGAGATGTATGCCGCAAAATTCATTTCTTCAAAGTCGAACTTTTTTATATTTTCATCTTCATCCACGCCGAATACCAGATTAAGTCGGCGGTTTCCACGTGTATGATTGATTCTGCTGAAATAATCTGCAATTTTTTTGCTGCCCTGTTCGCTTTCCGGTGCTGCAGCCCCATATGCCTGGCGAACTGCTTCAACAGTATCATCGGTTAAATTATGCAGGCCCTGAAGCCATCTGAAAGGAGCTTTTTCACCGTTATCACATGTAATAAACTGTCCTTCTTCAGTACAATCAATCACGAGCGCGTTATTCTTCATATTCTTAAAGAAATTATGTGCTGATGAAACTGATGAATCATAACTGGAATTATGAACAGCAATTATGGAGATACCGCACTGTTCAGCCATGTAATAAATTCTCTCCAGATATTCCAGTTCATTTTTTGTGACACGTTCCGGAAAACCGTATAAAACTATAATCTTTCCCGGAATTTTTTCGTCTTCCAGGGCTTCTGCATTGTATTCATAAATGCTGCGGTAACCGGTTACTTTCTGAGATATCTTCACCGCATCTTTATATATTTCTGTAAAAACTTTTAAAACCTGTGCTTCGTTTGTTGGCACAGGAGCCATAAATGCAGGTGCAGGACCTGAAAGTCTGTTGAGGCCACCTAATGCTGTTCCATTGAATGTTTCCAGATCTATCGGATAAATGCGCATGGTGCCAGGTGCCATTGTCCTCAGGATATTTCCTGTCAGAGTACGTACCCCTTCTTTCGTAGCGGTTGACTGGCTGGTATGATAATTTATCAGCATATTAAAAGAATTTACCGGAAGATACACGGGTACCTCCAGTTTATCGTTCTTCAGA
>JAFQHT010000018.1 GCA_017397825.1 Bacillota bacterium
AAGTTCTCCTTTGCTGCTTACGGGTTCTGATTTTTTATATTATAGTAGGATGAATTGCACATTGCGATCAGGTCTCCGGTGGCTTTGTTAAAAAGCTTCACTTCGATGTGAAAAATCTTTCTGCCGGCAGCAACAATTTTTCCTACACAGGTAAGTATATCCCCTTCGTGGCCAGGTTTGTAGAACCGCACATCCATGTCTATGGTAGGGCACTGGGTGCCGTCGTATGCAGTAATGACGCTGCCTGCCATGTGGTCCAGAAATGCAGAGGTCATACCACCGTGGAGAATGCCGCCTCTGTTGAGATGCCACCGCTTTACTTCGAATTCCATGGTTACTGATTTTTCTTCAACATCAAAACCAATGAATGCAGGCTCCAACACGCCGTTGAACCTGTCCGCATGGGGGCCTTGTCCTTCAAGACGCAGCATTTCCAGATTGGCCATGATTTTTTCCTTATCGGTAAGTAAAGGATAGCTTCCCATAATTATTTTCCCCTTTCGTAGTAGGACTTCATTTCTTCTTCAGGAACCATGCTTCCGCCGGTTGCCCAGAGAATGTGGGTGGCATCGTCCATTTTGTCTGCGAGACCCTTTGCAGCCAGGTAATCTGCTGCTGCAGCAACGAGAGATGGACCTGTGAAAGAAGCACAGGAAGACGGCTCAATGAAAATATCTTCGATGTCGGCAAGGGCTGTGAGGAACGGATAGAGCTTTTCATCGTCTATAGTGTAGCATCCGTCAAGAAGAGTTTCCATAATGTCGCTTACAAGATAGGAGGCTCTGCCTACTGCAAGACCGTCAGCTGCTGTGATACCGTCAACGCCGATATCGCTGCAGGCGATTTTTTCGCCCAGACCTGTTGCAAGGCCCAAAGTCATGCAAGGAGCATGAGTAGGTTCAGCAAAGAAAACATGGACGTTTTCGCCGAAAATTTCTTTCAGACCGAAGGCAACTCCGCCGGGAGCACCGCCTACGCCGCAAGGTATGTATACGAAAAGCGGATGATTTTCGTCAACCGTGATATTGTTTGCCTCAAACTGGCTTACTATGCGCTTGGCTGCCACTGAGTAGCCGAGGAAAAGATCGCTGGAACCTTCGTCGTCAACGAAGTGACACATAGGGTCACCTGCTGCTTCCTTACGGCCCTGGGCAACTGCAACCTGATAATCCTCAGGATATTCGATAACAGTAACGCCTTTGGAACGGAGCAGGTCTTTTTTCCACTGGCGGGCATCAGCAGACATGTGTACAGTTACTTTGAAGCCCAGTTTGGCACTGATGATACCGATGGAAAGGCCAAGGTTGCCGGTGGAACCCACGGCTACAGAGTACTGAGAAAACAGTTCCTTAAAGCGGTCTTCAAGGAGGATGCTGTAATCATCTTCCCATGTGAGCATGCCCTTTTCTGTTGCCACGGTTTCGGCAAATTTCAGTACTTCATAGATTCCGCCACGGGCTTTGATTGAGCCTGAAACAGGCAGGTTGCTGTCAAGTTTGATAAAAAGTCTGCCGCCGAATTTTCCGTGATTTTTTTCCAGATATGTTTTCATTCCGGCAATTTCAGCAAGTTCAGATTCAATGATACCGCCGGCCTTAGCAGTTTCAGGAAAGGCTTTGGCAAGGTAAGGTGCAAATCTTGCCAGACGTGCCTGCGCATCGTCAATATCATTCATACCGAAAGGAATTTCTTTTTCCTTGCCGCTGTCCGGATTTATCCAGAAAACTTCTTTATATTCAGCCATTTCAGCTACTTCAGGATGAAGCGTCATGAGTTTCTTAATATCCATAATTTCCTCCTATATCGAGGCGACCATCAGAACCGGTCGCTGTAATTCAGCAGGCTTCTCAGCTTGCCGCCCTGAACTTTAGGCTTTTTCTTTTCGGTGCTGCTGCCGCTGCCGCCGTCCATAAAATCATCGTATCTGTAAATTTTGCCCCAGACAGAGTCTTCGGTGGTGACCATAAGACCGAAAGTGCCGCCGCTGCCGTCGCGTGGCTTACTCAGACTGCCGGGATTCATCATATATACATCTCCCAGCTGGGTGTAGACTCCTCTGTGGGTATGCCCGAAAAATGCACCGACACAGTCGTTTTCAAGAGCTTTGTAATAAAGATTCTGCTGGCTGAAGCCTACATTTTCTGCATGACCGTGGGTGATGATGAAGTTTCCGTATTCGGTTTCCAGAATGGACCAGTTATCCTCACCGAAAGCACCATCGCAGTTTCCTTTTACCCAGGCTACGTGTACACCGAGCCTTGCCTGAATTTCTCTGGCATCGGCTGCGTAATCGCCGCAGTGTACGATGATGTCGACAGGTGTTTCAGAGACCAGCTTTTTATATACTTCATAGACACGCTCACATTTTCCGTGGGTGTCGCTTATTACCAGAATTCTCATAGTAAAGTTATTTCCCTTTGTTAATAAAATTTTAAGACTTTCAGGAGTCTTTCTGTAAGTATACCATAGAAAAAGAAGAAAAGGTATGCTAAACTTATAAATATAAGTAACTTCTGGAAAAAGGGAGGATGCAGCTATGATTACACGTGAAATACGCAAAAAAATGGTTATTCTGGGGAACCGGGCACCTTTTGCTCCTCAGACAAAAGACTACATAGACCATCTGGAAAGAGTTGACTGGATTCACATGAATCTGAAGCTGGATGGCAGTCCTCTTACCCGCGAAAATGTGGAAAGCATCCTGGCAGGTGAAATGGTCCTGAACGGAAGAATCATGGACCATGTGCTTATTGAAAAACTGGATATTCTCCGCAGTGAAATTTACAGAAAAGAAAGAGACCGGCAGATAATAAGTGCTGGCTTGGCAGTGGACTTTGCAGCAGGTCTCAGTGACAGTGATACCAGCCTTGAACAAATCATCCGCAAAAGTACACCGACTCTTCAGGTGTATTCCTATACTCCACCACTGTCGTCATATATTCTGGAAAGTCTGATTGAATTTCTGGCAGAGGCAGTAATTGAAAAAGATTTCGACGATTATTTTGTAAAAGCGGCCCACATTCACAACGGATTCCTGAAAATATATCCTTTCCGCGAAAACAATGAAGTTGTGGCCAGAGCACTGATGGAATATTATCTGGTAAAGAAAGGCTATCCGATGGTGCCTGTTACTCTGAGCGAAACTGAATATAACAGCATGTTCGTTGATTATTTAAAAACCGGGGACAGCAGCTCTCTGGCTGAGCATCTGATGATGGCCGTACGCGACAGGCTTGAACTGATGATACAGCTTACAGCATATTAGCAGGGTTTTGATGTAAAAATGGTTGAAAAATATCGGTTAGCTGAGATATAATATTTTGATAGGCTGAAGTGATAATTTAAATCAAAAGGTAAAAGCTATGGACGAAAAGAATTATAAAATTAAAAATTCATATGTACGTCAGGGGCTGACATTTTTCCTGGCAGGGGCTGCTCTGATTCTGACATTCTACGCAGTAAATCATATGGGCACAGTGCTCAGCGGCATAAAAAAGATGAATGACATTCTGATGCCGTTCTATCTGGGTATTGTCATGGCATACCTGCTCTGCCCGGTGTATAATGCGACCACCAGACTTGTATATAAAGCAACCAAAGGTAAATTCAGCACACCTGTCAGAGATCTGAAACTGGCAAGAGCCGCTGCGACGATTGTGGCGCTGGCGGTCATGTTTATGGTTGTTGCAGGGCTTATCAGCATGATTATTCCGGATCTCTGGAACAGTATTGTGGGCCTTATAAACGGCATGCCGGAAACTGTAAGCAAAGTCAGTGACTGGATTACATCCCATCTGAACGACAATCCTGAACTGGCAGTATTGCTGGATCAGCGGCTGGATGATATGTACGACACTGCTATGTCCTGGATTCAGACTAAACTGATGCCTGGTGCAGAAATCCTCATCAGCGGACTTTCTGTAGGTGTAATCGGAACTTTTGGTGCAATTCTGGACGTCTTCGTTGCAATTATTATCTGTGTATATGTGCTTAACAGTAAGGAAATTTTCGTTGCACAGGCAAAGAAAGCAGTTCTTGCTTTATTCAAGCAGGACCGTGCAGCGAGAATCATGGAACTGGGCAGACTGACCAACGAAACATTCGGTGGATTTATCAACGGCAAAATCATAGATTCCATAATTATCGGCATAATATGTTTTATAGCAATGACATTGCTGAAGCTTCCGCTGACAATGCTCATCAGCGTGGTTGTAGGTATTACAAACGTAATTCCTTTCTTCGGACCATTTATCGGTGCGATTCCGTCAATTATAATTCTGCTGCTTATCGATCCGATTGCGGCGGTGAAATTCGGAATTATGGTGCTTGCTCTGCAGCAGCTTGACGGCAATATCATAGGCCCTAAAATTCTCGGAAAGACCACTAATCTGGCAAGTTTCTGGGTAATGTTTGCAATTATCGTGGCAGGCGGTCTTTTCGGTTTCGTGGGCATGGTACTGGGCGTTCCGGTATTTGCAGTGGTTTACACTTACATAAGCCGTGGTATAAATAACAGACTGAAAAAAAAGGAACTTCCTACAGAGACTCTCATGTACGAAGATTTCAGTAAATATAAGTTAGAAGATTTTGACAAGGAGACCGTTTTTCGGAACAGGCAGCAATGATAAATAAATTGAAAATCATGATGGGTGATAAACTCACCGAAAATGCAGATATGAGCAGATACACTTCTTTCAGAGCAGGAGGCTGTGCCCGTGCGCTTATTGAAGTTGCAACGACAGAGGAACTCAAGGCAGTGCTTCAGCTTGTAACAGAAGAAAATATTCCGCATATGGTAATCGGTAACGGTTCCAACATGCTCTTCAAAGACAGCGGTTATGACGGGATAGTAATAAAGCTTTCCCAGCAGGGATTCGATTATGTGAATTTCGGAGAAAATAATACCGTAAGTGCAGGGACAGCTGTGGCAAACGGAGTTCTGGCAAAGATGCTCCAGCGTGAAGGTCTGGCCGGCTTTGAGTTCGCCAGCGGCATTCCGGGAAGTCTGGGCGGAGCTGTTTTTATGAACGCCGGGGCTTACGGCGGTGAAATGAAGGATATTGTAAAATCTGTAAAGACAATTTCACCTGACGGACAGGAGGAAAGAATTTTTACTGCAGAAGAAATGGATTTTGGTTACAGACACAGCTGTCTTGAAGAAAACGGTTACATAGCCGTGGAAGTAACCATGGAACTGGAAAAGGGCGACAGAGAAGAAATCGCAGCACGCATGAAGGAACTTATGGAAAAGCGTAACTCCAAACAGCCGGTGAATTATCCGTCTGCGGGAAGTACTTTCAAGCGTCCTGAAGGATATTTTGCAGGAAAGCTTATTGAAGATGCGGGGCTCAAGGGACTTACCGTCGGAGGCGCACAGGTTTCCACTCTTCACAGCGGATTCGTAATAAACATCGGTGGTGCTACTGCCACTGATATACTTCAGCTTATGGCACTGGTTCAGAACACGGTTTATGACAAATTCGGCGTTATGCTGGAACCGGAGGTAAGAATTATTGGATAAATTCGAAAAAATTATTTCTCAGTACAGAATGATTTACGACCATCATACACATACAGTCTGGTCTCACGGAAAGGGAACCATCGAGGACAATGTGCGGGAGGCATCAATCAGAGGACTCAGATCAATCGCTATCACCGATCATGGTCCCGGTCACCTGACCTACGGAATCAAAATGAACAAGCTGGGTGAGATGCGTGCGGAAATCGCAGCCCTCAAAGAAAAATATCCTTCTGTGGAAGTACTGCTGGGAGTTGAGGCAAATACCATCCGACGCAAGCCTTATCTGGATGTAAGTCCTGAAGAAGGAAAACAGTTTGACATCCTGCTGGCAGGCTACCACTTCGGAATTCTTGGAGCGGGCATGGTAACCAACTATATGAATACCAGAACGGGTATGTTTGACGGAGATTATTCGAAACTGAAAGTCAAAAATACTGCAATGATTGTAGATGCTCTTTATTACAACGAAGATGCAGGTAATCATATAAGCATCCTGACCCATCCGGGGGACAAAGGTCCTTTTGATATTCAGGATATCGCAAGGGCATGCCAGGATACCGGCACGCTTATTGAAATCAATGATAAACATCACCACCTTACAGTGGAAGAAATACAGATTGCGTCAGTATTTGATGTAAATTTCGTAATCAGCAGTGATGCCCACATGCCTAAAAAAGTGGGCTCGTTTGAAGGTCCTTTCAGGCGTGCGCTGGAGGCAGGGCTTGACCCGGAAAGAATCGTTAATCTGGAAAAAATTTAGAGGCAGAAAACATGGAAGTAGTAATTGTAACAGGACTTTCAGGCGCCGGCAAAACCAAAGCCGCCGACTGGTTTGAGGACAAGGGATATTATTGTATAGACAATATGCCGCCTGCCCTCATAAAAAATTTTATAGACCTGACACTGGCGGGACGCCGTGAAGTGAAAAAAGCAGCTTTTGTCATCGACATACGTGGAGGTCAGTTCTTCGGAGACCTGAAGAGCAGCATAGCAGCCCTTGAGACCGACGAAAATGTAGACTTTAAGATTCTGTTCATTGAAGCCTCAGACGAGGCTCTGATCCGCAGATATAACGAAACACGCAGGCTCCATCCGCTTTCTGCGGCAGCCACAACTCAGGATGCTATTGAGGCAGAACGCAGCCAGCTTACAGAGCTGAGGGCGTATTCACATTATATAATTGATACCACCAACCTTAAAGTTGCTGACCTTAATGCAGAACTGGAGAAACTTTTTGTAAAAGACGGTGATAAGGATACTTTTGTACTTAAAATCATGTCCTTTGGTTATAAGCACGGTATTCCTGCGGAAACAGACTGGACACTGGACATGCGATTTATCCCTAATCCGTACTATGTACCGAGCCTGAAGAAACTGACCGGCAATAATAAAAAAGTGTCTCAGTACGTGCTGAAACACGATATCACCAAGGAATTCATCAACAGAACCACTGAAATGATTGATAAACTGATTCCTTGTTATATCAAAGAAGGCAAGTACAGTCTGACCATTGCCATCGGCTGTACAGGCGGGCAGCACCGTTCAGTAGCTGTTGCAAACGAAATATACAGAATTTTTACTGAAAAAGGTCGCAGAGTAACACTTGAACATCGCGACTTATAATGTTATAATAGTAACAAGCGCCCGGGAAAGGTGTTTTTTGGGTTGCGGTAAGTTAAAATTTGTTTAAATTAAATGTTTTATAAAAAAGGAGATATACACCAATGGACAAATTAATTATCAGTGCTTGTATTTGTGGTGCAGAAGTAACTAAGGAAAACAACCCTGCAGTTCCATACACAGTAGAAGAAATCGCAAGAGAAGCTAAGTCAGCTTATGATGCTGGTGCTGCTCTTATCCACCTTCACGTAAGATGGGATGACGGTACTCCTACTCAGGATACTGGCAGATTCCAGGAATGTGTTGACGCTATCAGAAAGGTATGCCCAGATGCTATTATCCAGCCTTCCACAGGCGGTGCAGTAGGTATGACTGACCTTGAAAGATTAGCTTCCACAGATATCGTTCCTACTCCAGAAATGGCTACATTAGACTGTGGTACATGCAACTTCGGCGGCGACGAAATCTTCGTTAACTCCGACAACACAATCATCAACTTCGCTAAGATCATGCAGGAAAGAGGCATCAAGCCTGAATGTGAAGTATTCGACAAGGGTATGATCGACACAGCTATGAAGACAGCTTATAAGAAGGGTTACCTCACTAAGCCAATTCACTGGGACTTCGTACTTGGCGTTCAGATGTCCGCTACAGTAAGAGACCTTGCATTCATGGTTGACTCCATTCCAGAAGGTTCAACTTGGACAGCAACTGGTATCGGCAGAAACACTTGGACAATCGCTGCAGCTACAATCGCTATGGGCGGTCACGTAAGAGTAGGTTTCGAAGATACAGTTTACCTTGAAAAGGGCGTTCTTGCTAAGTCCAACGGCGAATTAGTTGAAAAGGTTGTTCAGCTTGCTAAGATCATGGGCAGAGAAATTGCTACTCCAGCAGAAGCAAGAGAAATCTTAGGATTAGCTCCACTTAAATAAGTACATATTTAAGAAAATAAAAATGTTTTCAATACAGGCGGCAGATTGTCGTCTGTATTTTTTTGTGATAAAATATAATGCAGGAAAAGAGGTACACAGACATGTTTAAGAAACTTAAAAAATCTGCATACAGTTATATAATGATGCTCGGTCATATGTGCGCTGACCTGGGCGGCGGCGCGCTTCCGGCTATTCTGCCGTTTATGATGAGCCAGAAAGGTCTGACATATACTCAGGCTACAGGCCTTACCTTTGCGCTCAGCAGCGTAGGTTCGGTAATTCAGCCACTTTTCGGTACTATGGCTGACAAAGTATCACGTCCGTGGCTCATGACCCTGGGTATACTCCTGGCAGGCTGCGGAATTTCCATGCTTGGTTTTGTGGACAGTTACTGGGTTATGTTCGTGCTGGTGCTGATTAACGGCATAGGTGCTGCAATTTTCCACCCTGATGGTGGCAGAATGGCCAATTATGTCTCCGGCGAAAAGAAAGGAAAAGGCATCAGTCTTTTTTCAGTAGGAGGCAATATCGGCTGCGCTCTGGGACCTATGGTTGCAGTGGCGGGAATAACTATGATGGGAGGAGACCTGCGGGGTACAGGACTTCTTGCAGTGCCGGTCCTGCTTATGGCGGGATTTATGTGGACTCAGCATGGCAGGCTGAGTGAATTTGCGGCAGAAGGTGTAAAGGCAACCAAAGCGGCCATGGCCGCAGGCCAGAAGGACAACTGGAATGCTTTCCTGAGACTTACAATCATGGCATTTCTCAGGTCAGTTATCAACGTATGTACAGTGGCGTTTATACCTATGTTTTATATGAATGTGCTGATGCAGTCAGAAGCTCTCTCCGGCTCAATCACTACATTATGGAATCTGGCAGGGGCTGCGGCTACCCTTACGGGCGGTTATCTGGCAGACCGTTTCGGATTTGCAAAGACAATACGTTTCGGGTTATTCATGCTGGTACCATGTCTGGCCCTGTTTTCCATATCACGTTCGGTTCTGTTATGTACAATTATGGTGATTCCGGCAGCTGTTTTTCTGAACTTTGCATTCAGCCCTACAGTGGCCCTGGGACAGAAATTTATCCCTAATCATATCGGTCTGGCGTCAGGGATTACCATGGGCCTTGCCAACAGTTTCGGAGGCGTGATTTCACCGCTTCTTGGAAAAATCGCAGACCACCACGGACTTCCTCTGGTAATGTGGATCCTTGTGGGTGTTGCAGCGGCAGCGGCAATTGCATCCTGCATGATTCCTGAAGAAAGGAAAATATAATGACAAAAATAATTTATGCAAAAAAAGCAGAAGATACCAGCGGTGAACTTTTCACTCTGGATTATGTCAGAGAAGTATTCAGTGATGCTGGAAGCCTTATCCGCAGGATGCAGAGAGACGGCGTGCGGATGGCATACTTTTTTATTGATCCTTTGCTCTATCATTTCGAGGCGGGCAACGAGTTTTATTTTGACGGGCTGGAAATTGATCCGGTGGAAAATATCAGTTACTACCGGACCGGTGCAGGCCCTGTGCACGCAGTCAGTGAAGCTAAAAAAATGATTGAAAAGGGTATGGCCGATGCTGTAAGTATTTTCACTTACGAGCCTCTTTATTACAATAAAAAACACAGGGGCAAAGAGGCTGTGCAAAAGGCCATGGACGATGTTTTCAAAGGTGTGAGCCTCATTGAGTGCTATAACCGAATCGGTGAGCAGATGTGCGGCGTTCTGGGAATTTCCAGGGAAGAGTTTATGAAAACTTCCGATGCCCTTTATGACAATTACCGCAGGACTTATGAAGAACTCCACGGTGAGGGCAGCGGGCCTTCAGGCCGCGGAAAAAATCTGGCTGATTCCGGAGGAGACCTGTTTTACCTTACCGATATCGCCAACCCTAATATTGACTTTGCAGGCGGCGTAATTATCGGCAATGATGAAGTTTATGAAAAATACAATTCATTTGGAGAGGCTGTCATAAGCATCAGGGCTGCTGCTCACGGCATGGTTTACGGCACACCTGAGAGAATTCCTCAGCTTGTGGGAGCCAAAGATGACATATTCCCGCATCTGCACAGAGTGTTTGATAAAATTGAGGATGAAGGACAGCTCATAATGCGGGAAGAACTTGACAGAGGTAATCTGCTGCTTAACGCTTACACATGCTATCCTCCGATACCTATGGCACTGCTTATGACAGGGGGTTTCGTTGATTCCTTCGATGAAATCGGGGCTTTTCTGAAAGAACACCAGATAACCATTGACGGCGGCATGAGTCTGGCAAGAGCAGCCTGGAATAATCCTGCTTTCAGCGCTTTTATCGGCATGTGCGAAAAGCTCCGTACTTCTGAAGAAAAGTATGGCCTTGTTCACGGCAACGGCGGCATGGGCGAGTCCCACGGGCTGGTGCTGGTGGAAAGGGTGGAAAAATTATAAAAAAACAAAGGACGGCAGCTTGATATGCACCCCAAAAGTTAGACACTTTTGGAGGTGCATATTTTTATGGCGAAAAAGGGACAAAAGCAGAAAAGGTATAGTGCAGAATTTAAACTATCGGTTATAATGGATATGCGAGAACACAAATTAGGCTATAGAGAAACCGTAAGGAAATATGACTTAGTTAGGCAGTCTGAATCTTCAGCCGCATCAACAATAGCCAAGTGGGAACGCATATACCTGGAAGAAGGAGCCGAAGGTTTAATGAAAGAACGAAGAGGCAGAGCTTGTTCTGCAAGTGGAACAAGGAAAGGCAGACCACCAAAACTCGACAAAAAAGTTGAAGAAGATCTGATAGCAGAAAATCAGCGATTAAGAATGGAGCTAGAATACTTAAAAAAACTGAGTGCCTTAGTTCTTGCACAAGAGCAAAGGAACAGCAAAAAGCAGAAATAATTGCAGAATTAAGGCATAAATATCCGCTCAAAGAATTACTCAAGCTATCAGGTATAGCAAGAAGCACTTACTATTACTATCTCAAGAAGCAAGATAAGGATAAGTATGTCTGTGTAAAGCAGGAAATACAAAATATTTATGGCAAGCACAAAGGCAGATATGGGTATCGCAGAGTATGTGCAGAACTGCGTAATCAAGGATATATAATTAATCACAAAACAGTACAAAAGTTGATGAAGAGTCTTGGATTAAGAGGAAAGCAATGTAAAAATGACCATTATCATTCCTACAAAGGAAAGGTAGGAACTGTTGCAGGCAATCTTTTAAACAGAGATTTTTATGCAACAAAACCTTTTGAGAAACTGACTACTGATATTACACAGTTTAAAGTTGGAGATGAGAAAGTTTATCTTTCCCCTATTATGGATTTATACAACAGGGAAATTATATCCTATTCCATATCTACAAGACCTAATCTTGAACAGGTCAGAGAAATGTTAAGCAGCCTGTTTTCAAAGCTTCCTGCTGATGCAACCCCTATATTTCATTCTGACCAGGGATGGCAATATCAGCATGCTGAATATCAAAGACTGCTCAAAGAACATAATATCACTCAAAGTATGTCAAGAAAGGGGAACTGTATGGATAACGGAGCAATGGAAAATTTCTTTGGCAGGCTTAAAGTAGAGATGTTCTATGGCGAAAAATTCGAAAGTGTGAACACTTTTATAGCAGAATTAGAGAATTATATTGATTATTACAACAATCATAGAATTTCTCTCAAACTAAAAGGAATGAGCCCGGTACAATACCGAACTCATTCACATTCAATTTAATATTTAATTTTGTCTAATCTTTTGGGGTCACTTCA
>JAFQHT010000019.1 GCA_017397825.1 Bacillota bacterium
ACCCGCAGGAATATTGATATCAAGCTTTGCATTTTTACGCACACGACCTGCACCATTACACTTCTTACAAGGGTTATCAATAATTGTGCCCTTACCGTTACAACGAGTACAAGGCTTTGATGACTGAATTACACCAAAAGGTGTTCTCTGCTGAACGGTAACCTGACCGCGGCCATGACATTCAGGACAAGTTTTAGGTGAATGACCGCTTTGACAACCGTTTCCTTTACATTCATCACAGGTTTCAATTCGCATTGTATCTATTGAACGGGCACAGCCTTTTGCTGCTTCTTCAAATGAAATTGTGATACTAGCCTGAGTATCACTACCACGTTGTGGTGCATTTGGATTGGCTCTGCCGCCGCCACCGAATCCACCGAAACCATTGCCGAAGATTGAACCGAAGATGTCGCCAAGGTCGAAATCCATTCCGCCAAAGCCACCGCCGTAGCCACCCTGCCCTGCACCGTAATTAGGGTCAACACCTGCGTGGCCGAACTGGTCATATCGTGCTTTTTTCTCGCTGTCAGAAAGAATTTCATAGGCTTCATTAGCCTCTTTGAACTTTTCCTCAGCCTCTTTATTATTAGGATTAAGGTCGGGATGATATTTCTTAGCAGCCTTACGATAAGCCTTTTTTATCTCATCGTCAGAAGCTGATTTATCAACACCAAGCACCTCATAATAATCTCTTTTTTCTGCCATAAGTATCTCCAAATAATAGGGATTCACGGACAGACCTGTTAAGGTCCGTCCGTTTGTTTATAAATTAGTTTACATCTGTGAAATCAGCATCATAGTAGCCATCACTGTTAGGTGCTGCACCTGCATTTGGGTCATAACCTGCACCTGCGTCAGCGCCACCCTGTGCTGCCTGAGCCTGTTTGTAGAGTTCTTCTGAAATCTTATAGAAAGCCTGTGTGAGTTCTTCCTGCTTTGATTTGATGAGTTCGATATCTTCACCCTTGAGTGCTTCTTTAAGAGCATCAAGTTTGCCCTGAATTTCTGTCTTGTCATTTTCAGGAATCTTGTCACCTTCGTCAGCGAGAATTTTTTCAACCTGATATACCATCTGGTCAGCAGCATTTCTTGTATCAACTGCTTCCTTGCGTTTCTTATCTTCTTCTGCGAATTTTTCTGCGTCCTGAACTGCCTTTTCAATATCTTCTTTTGACATATTTGTTGAAGATGTGATTGAAATTGACTGTTCTTTGTTTGTGCCAAGGTCCTTTGCAGATACATTAACGATACCATTAGCATCGATATCAAATGTTACTTCAATCTGTGGCACACCGCGACGAGCAGGAAGAATTCCGTCAAGGTGGAAAATACCAAGAGTTTTGTTATCTCTTGCAAATTCTCTTTCACCCTGAAGAACATGAACTTCAACTGATGTCTGGTTATCAGCAGCAGTTGAGAAAATCTGACTCTTCTTTGTTGGGATTGTTGTGTTTCTTTCGATAATCTTTGTGCTTACACCACCCATTGTTTCGATACCGAGTGAAAGTGGAGTAACGTCAAGGAGAAGAAGTCCTTCAACTTCACCACCAAGAACACCGCCCTGAATTGCAGCACCAACTGCAACACATTCGTCAGGGTTAATGCCCTTAAATGGTTCTTTACCTGTATATTTCTTAACTGCTTCCTGAACAGCAGGAATTCTTGATGAACCACCAACCATAAGGATTTTGTTAAGCTGTGATGGCTGAAGTCCTGAGTCAGCAAGTGCCTGACGAACAGGTCCCATTGTTGCTTCAACAAGGTCTGCTGTCATTTCGTTGAACTTTGCTCTTGTAAGAGTTGTTTCAAGGTGTTTAGGGCCTGTTGCATCTGCTGTGATGA
>JAFQHT010000020.1 GCA_017397825.1 Bacillota bacterium
CTCCATAAAACTGCTGTTCATATACCCCTCAGTAACGCTTACAACATATACTTTTGATATATTTTCAAGAAGTGTGCTTATATAGTTTGTGACTCCTCCGGCAGTTATAGCTGATGCAAAAAATTTTTTCTGCCGGCCGGGTCTTATTGATATAGGATAATCTGAATATTCTTTTGACGCAATATCAGCAATAAGTCTGTATATTTCGCTGGACTCAACTGCCCTGTTATATATCTCTTCCAGGCTTCTGAAAACGCTTTTGGCCGCGTTTAAATAGTTATATGCAATTCTGTACCATCTGGAACTTTCCTCGTTTAAATCAATTATTTCATCCTTATTCACCACTATTCCTTCTTCGTTCCAGAACTCGCCAAGATTTATAATTCTGTCAACTGCTCCCGGAGTGACCGGATCTGTAATGTGGGGACTGGTTCCATCAATAAGGGCTACTTTTCTTGTTTTGAGTATTATACCATCAAGTGACCCATCATCTGCTGAACAATGTAAATAATCCACATCCTCTCCAAGTTCTGTGAACTTTTCCCCTATTTTTCGCATAAAAGTTGATTTACCTGTTCCCGGCCCACCTTTTATACATATTATTTTGCTGGCCTCTCTCTGACTTAAAATATATCTGTAGTATGAAAAAAATCCCTGCGGCGTGTTGTTGCCCGGGAAATAATGTCTTTCAACGGACAATGGCAATCCCTCCTCACAAAATATATTTCATAATATGAGAAAGGCTTGTAAAAGGTACAAAAAAAGAAGCCCGCAGGCTTCTTTTTGATTAACCGTTATTTACAGATTTTCATCGTCTTTATGTTCCTGGTTTTCGTTGACAGTATATTCTGCATCAACCACATTTTCCGGGTCATAATCGCTTACAACAACCAGTCTTCTTGTTGCAAGTTCATAAAACGCTGTATTTGCAGTCAATATATATGCATCAACGATAACTGCCGGAATACCTAAAATAATTGCTGTAATCGCTGAAGTAAGAGTATATACACCGTTTGCCTCTACAGTGGTAAATACTGCTGCAGGAATTGATGCAAGCAGTGACCATCCGATAAAAGTTAATTCCAGAATAAAAAGTGTTGCTTTGTTGCCGTTCATTATTCTGCAGCTTTCTTTTATGCACTGACCAGGTGTGAGCTGCGGATTATCAATCATTACATAGAATGCCTGGCTGTATTTATATGATGCAATTATACCAGGAATAATGAAAAGTAATGACCAGAGAAATACTTTTACAGTTATCAGAAGCATCAGTAAAAATGACTTGCCGAAGTTGCTGAATCCTTCAAAAAGTAAGGTATTGTCTGTCTGTTTCGCTCTGAAAAATGCCAGAAGGTACATTGTCAGACCGAATTCAAGAGGGCCGCCGATAATAAAAGTATAAATTGACCCACCAAAAGGCATGTCCACATATAATACTTCACCATAAATTTCAAGTGGCGGTGTAAATGTAAAAAAGTAGTCGAGAATTGTGCTTACCCCTGCTGAAACCATGTAGTAAATAAAAATTGCCAATACAACTGGTTTCCAGTACCCTCTCAATGTGTTACGTGCGATTTCACGGATTTTTGATACCGGTTCTTTTATGATGTAATATCCCATTGATTTCCTCCAATCTTATTAATCCAAATTTCTTGTTGCAATTATACAATAAATGGAGTATAATTGCAACCGTGCTAGGGGAGCTTTTGCTGAGATTTACCTGAGAGCATGTGCCTGACGAGGACTCGCTTTACGGATAAACCCTCATTACCTGATCCGGTTAATGCCGGCGTAGGGAAGCGAAAAATTTATTACGAAGAAAGTATTAATGCAGCATGCGGCATGTAATATTTTCCGGTAAGTTCCCCTCCTACATTACAAAGGAGGTTTTTTTTATGTCAAAAAATATTTCAAAACGCAATAACTTACTCTGCCTTGTTTTATGTGCAGTACTTATTGCCCTTTCTATTGTACTTAATCAGGTTAAAATTATTCCTATGCCTTATGGTGGCTCACTTACTCTTTTCAGTATGCTGGCAGCTACTCTTACAGGGTATTTCTGCGGTCCTAAATGGGGCATCACTTCCGGAGTAGCTCTTGGTTTCCTTAATATGATTTACGACGGATATTTTCTTCATCCTGTGCAGATAATCCTGGATTATGTTCTGGCTTTTGGATGTCTGGGTCTGTCAGGACTGTTTTCCAATATGAAACATGGCCTTCATATCGGTTATTCTGTTGCAATTACAGGACGTTTTATCAGCAGTTTCCTGTCCGGATTCATTTTCTTCGCATCATATGCGCCTGAAGGAATGAACCCTGTATGGTATTCCTTTATTTACAACATTCTTTACATCTGGGGTGAAGGAATTCTGACACTGATTGTCCTTTCCCTTCCACCTGTAAAAAACACCCTTTCTAAACTGAAAAATCAAATGATAAGATAGTATATTTTTTAATTGATAATAATTTAATAAAGTGATACAATTAAGAGTATGAAAAATATCAACTACTTACGTAAGAAAGGAACTTTTAAAGATGTATCAGACACTCAAATATGAAGTAAAAGAAAATATTGGTTATGTAACAGTTTCAAGACCTGAAGCACTCAACGCTTTAAACAAAACTGTTCTTGAAGAATTATATGCAGTTTTCACAGAAATCTCTGCTGACGATGCTGTTCGCGCTGTTATTGTTACTGGTGAAGGAAGATCCTTCGTAGCAGGTGCTGATATTGCTCAGATGAGCAAGCTTGAAACTATTGAAGGAAGAGCATTCGGTATCTTCGGTCAGAAAGTTATGCACACTATCGAAAGCATGGAAAAGCCAGTTATCGCTGCAGTTAACGGTTTCGCTTTAGGCGGTGGCTGTGAACTTTCCATGGCATGTGATATCAGAGTTGCTTCCACAAAGGCTAAATTCGGTCAGCCAGAAGTTAAACTCGGTATTTTACCAGGATTCGGTGGTACTCAGAGATTATCCAAACTTGTTGGCAAAGGTATGGCTAAAATGCTTATCATGACTGCTGATATGATTGATGCTGCAGAAGCTCACAGAATCGGTCTTGTTGATAAGGTTGTAGAACCTGAAGCATTAATGGAAGAATGTGAAGCAATCGCAAAGAGAATCGCTGCAAACAGCCCTCTCGCAGTAGCAATGTCCAAGACAGTTGTAAATGCTGGTTTTGCTCTTGACATCCACTCCGGATGCTCATTAGAAGCAGAAGCTTTTGGAAGCTGTTTCGGTACTGCTGACCAGAAAGAAGGCATGGCAGCATTCCTTGAAAAGAGACCACCAGTATTCCAGAACAAATAATTACATAGTTCCATAAAATATTTAAGGGTATGGCCATTGAGGTCATACCCTTTTGATTTCTGTTAAATGATAAAACTTATAATTTTATTTTAGCCAGGCCACCCTCACTGGTTTCTCTGTACGGATGTGCCAGATCGCGGCCTGTTTCCTTCATTACCTGAATTACGTTATCCAGAGTCATTTTACGTGTGTCTGCAAGGAAACTGGAAAGGCTTACTGCATTTATTGCTCTCATTGCAGCCACTGCATTACGCTCAATACATGGAATCTGTACTAAACCACAGATAGGATCGCAAGTCAGCCCCAGATGATGCTCAATTGCTATTTCTGCAGCATATTCAATCTTGTCAAAGTCAAGATGAAAAAGCTCTGCAAGTGCTGCTGATGCCATTGCACAGGCACTTCCCACTTCTGCCTGACAGCCACATTCAGCCCCTGAAATTGAAGCGTTTGTTTTAATCAGATTGCCGATAATTCCTGCTGTTTCAAGTGCTTCAACGATTCTTTCATCAGAGTAATTTCTTTTTTTCTGCTGATAATATAAAACTGCAGGAAGAACGCCTGAAGCACCGCATGTAGGTGCCGTAACGATTTGTTCGCCACATGCATTTTGCTCGCTTACTGCAAAAGCATATGCACATACCATACGGTTTTCCCTGGTTTCAGGGCTTTCGTCAATATGCATGCTGCCGTGGAGCTGTTTTGCACGCTTTACCACTTCAAGACCGCCCGGAAGAATACCTTCGTCGTTAATTCCGGCTCTGATGCAGCTTTTCATAATTTCCCACATTTCAGCAATATATGGCCGGAGCTTCGGTCCTTCCATTTCTTCTGCATACTGCCACAGGTGAATATCCTTTTTACGGCAATAATCAGCAATTTCAGCAAAAGTAGTGTGTCTGTACACATCAGGTGTTTCTACAAGATCAGAACCAGGAACTTCAATTCTTCCCCCTCCCACGCTCATTATGCGCAGTTCATCAATCTTTTCACCGTCGCTGTATGCATACATATCCATCGTATTTGGATGAGGAAGGTTTGCTTCTGTAAAATTAAATTCCACTTCACATGGTTTTTCACCAAAAGTCTTCTTAATTACGCTGTCTGTACCATGTCCCTTTCCTGTTTTAGACAGTGAACCGTATAAAATAACTTTAAAACTGTCTGCATCAGGGTTCTTTTCTATGAAAACCTTGCATGCTTTTTCAGGCCCCATAGTGTGTGAGCTTGATGGGCCTCTGCCTGCCTTGTAAAGTTCCATAAGGGATTTCATCCCTGTTATTTTTTTCTCTTCAGTCATTTTTGGTTTCTCCTGCTGTAGTTTCTGGTTTAAAAAATCCCCGCACATTGTACGGGGATTTATAGACTTTATTTACTATTACAGTAAACCACCAATCTGTACGAACAGAGGAGCAAATACTACTGCAACGATAGTCATTAACTTGATAAGGATGTTGATGGATGGACCGGATGTATCCTTGAATGGGTCACCTACTGTGTCACCAACAACTGCAGCCTTGTGGGATTCGGAACCCTTGCCGCCATAGTAACCTTCTTCAATGTACTTCTTAGCGTTGTCCCATGCACCACCTGCGTTGGACATCATGATTGCAAGAAGAACGCCGGAGGATAAGGAACCGCCGAGCATACCGCCAAGAGCTTCAGGTCCTAAAACGATACCAACTACTAACGGAGCTACTACTGCCATAATTCCAGGAGCTAGCATCTGCTTGAGAGCAGCCTTTGTGGAGATGTCTACGCATCTTGCATAGTCAGGCTTTGCAGTACCTTCCATGATACCAGGGTTTTCTCTGAACTGTCTTCTAACTTCTTCAATCATGTGGTTAGCGGATTCGCCAACGGAGTTCATAGTCATAGCAGAGAACAGGAATGGAAGCATAGCACCGATGAAGAGACCAATGATTACGATTGGTTCAAGTAAGCTGATTGCTTCAAGACCAGTTACTGCAGCATAAGAAGCGAATAATGCTAATGCTGTTAAAGCAGCAGAACCGATAGCGAAACCTTTACCGATAGCAGCTGTAGTGTTACCAACAGCGTCGAGCTTGTCAGTGATTTCTCTTACTTCGTGAGGTAATTCGGACATTTCTGCGATACCACCAGCGTTGTCGGATACAGGACCGTAAGCGTCAACTGCAACTGTCATACCAGCTGTGGAAAGCATACCTACTGCAGAAAGAGCAATACCATATAAACCAGCGAATTCGTAAGCGATAAATACGCCAACTGCGATGAGGATGATTGGCCATAATGTGGACATCATACCTACGCCGAGACCACTGATAATTGTAGTAGCAGCACCAGTCTGGGACTGTTCTGCAATCTTCTTAACGTGTTTGAAGTCACCGGAAGTGTAAACTTCTGTAATCTTACCGATAGCAATACCAACAACTAAACCAGCGATGATTGCCCATGCATAAGTGTAGTCGCCAAGCATTGTCTTGGAAAGGATTACAGTAGCAACGATTACGATGATACCACTGATGTAAGTACCCATGTTAAGAGCAGAAGCAGGGTTTCCGCCTTCTTTACCTCTTACCATCATGATACCGATTACGGAAGCAACGATACCAATAGCAGAAATAAGAAGTGGGAAGATAGCTGCTGTTTCTTCTGTGAAAGTAGCAGTTTCTGCTGCAGTCTGAACTGCAACTGCTGCTAATGTGATTGCGGAAATGATTGAACCAACATAGGATTCGAATAAGTCGGAACCCATACCAGCTACGTCACCTACGTTGTCACCAACGTTGTCAGCGATTACTGCTGGGTTACGAGGGTCGTCTTCTGGAATACCAGCTTCAACTTTACCTACAAGGTCAGCACCAACGTCAGCTGCCTTAGTGTAGATACCGCCGCCTACTCTTCCGAAGAGAGCCATTGAGGATGCACCAAGACCGAAGCCTGTTACGCACTGTACAACTGTTGCAAGGTCTAATGCAACGATTACGATACCAAGTCCAAATAAACCAAGACCGGATACGCAAAGACCCATAACAGCACCGGATCTGAAAGCGATCTTTAACGCTTTGTTCATACCGGATTCTCTTGCTGCGTTAGCAGTTCTTACGTTACCGAGTGTAGCAACCTGCATACCGAAGTAGCCTGCTAATACGGAAAGTAAAGCACCGCAAACGTAGAGGATAGCTGTAGTCCAGCTCTTTAAGCCGAAACCGATTAAAACGAATAAGAGAGCGATTACAATAACCATTGTCTTGTACTCTCTGGAAAGGAATGCCATGGCACCTTCTCTGATATAGCCGGCGATTTCCTTCATTCTGTCTGTACCTTCGTCAGCTTTTTTGATCCATGCTGCTAAACAAAATGCAACAACAAGACCGATTGCAGCTGCGATTACTGGTAAAAACTGCACCATGATATAATACCTCCTACTCACTTCGCACATCTAGAGGTACAAAGCTTGTACCCCTCAGGAAGTGAAATATAAAAAAATAAAAAATTAAAAACTAATTTAACGCACTACTGTCTATTATTCAAATACTGCTACGATTACGATTGCAAGAATAATGAATGCAACTGCACCGATTGCAGTAACTTTTTCTAAAAGTGCTTCATAACCTTTACTCTTCTTCTTACCGAAAAGCTGTTCTGC
>JAFQHT010000021.1 GCA_017397825.1 Bacillota bacterium
ATCGAGATGGCACATGCCGCCGGTGTGAAGCTGGACAGATTGTACACCGGCATTCATCATGGCCTGGGCATCAACTGTTGAATCGATGTCAGCTTCCATAACGGCCCAGCGTATTTTGCCGTCGAACTCTTTTGCAAGTGCCAGCAGAGTGCTGGTTTCAGCCCGGCAGAAGAACTGCAGGTAGATATTTTCTGCAATGGAATCTGCGCAGTGCTGAGCAATATCGTTCACGAAAGATATAAAATAAGTGCATCAGAGGCTGCCGATGCCCTATATGAAATGATGCCCGGCTCTCTCAAACATTACTGGTGGCCGGAAAAAGCATGAAATCGACCTGCGTAAACCGCAGGTTTTTTTATTGGAGAAAAAATTTTAAATAATAATAGGAATTATTATTGACAAGCCAGAAAATGTATGTTATATTAAGACCATAAAACACAGGAAAGGAAACTGAGATATGAAAACAGATACAGAAAAGAAATTAAGATACTCACATCAGAGAGAAATGATTTATCAGTATCTCATGGGGACTCAGGAACATCCTTCCGCAGAAATGGTGTACGATGCACTCCGCAGCGAAATCAAGGGGTTAAGTTTGGGGACAGTGTACAGAAACCTCCGTCTTCTGGAAGACTTGGGGAAAGTCAGAAGAGTGGCTTCATTAAACGGCACTGAGAGATATGACGCAATGTGCGGTGATCACGTGCACTTTATATGTCAGAGTTGTGGCACTGTCCACGATGTACCTGAAGCTGAATTGGAACAGGTGAGAGGGACTATAAGCTTACCTGAGGGGTATCAGCTGGGGCAGGTGAATCTGACGCTCAGCGGGCTGTGTCCTGAATGTCTGAAGAAACAGGCATCTGCGAATTAAGCAAAAATGACAGAGATTAAATATTAAAGAAAAAGGAGATTAGGATTATGTCAATGATTAACAAAGAAGTAAATGAATTTAAGGTACAGGCTTATTTAAATAACGAGTTCAAAGAAGTGAGCAAGGCTGACATTATGGGGAAATGGAGCGTATTCTTCTTCTATCCTGCAGATTTCACATTCGTGTGCCCTACAGAATTAGAAGATCTTGCTAACAAATATTCTGAATTCCAGGCTGCAGGCTGCGAAATTTATTCAGTATCCACTGACACACATTTCGTACACAAGGCATGGCACGATGCTTCTGAAAGAATTCAGAAGATTCAGTATCCGATGCTTGCAGACCCTACACACGCACTTTCCAGAGACTTTGAAGTTCTCATTGAGGCTGACGGCCTTGCAGAAAGAGGCACTTTCATCGTAAATCCTGAAGGAAAGATTGTAGCTTACGAAGTAAATGCAGGAAACGTTGGCAGAAATGCAGACGAGCTTTTCCGTAAGCTTCAGGCATGCCAGTTCGTATACGAACACGGCGATGAAGTTTGCCCGGCTAAATGGCAGCCAGGTGCTGAAACTCTTAAACCAAGCCTTGATTTGGTAGGACAGCTTTAATTGAGCAGACGGCGCCGGAAGAAATTCCGGCGTTTTTTAATAAAGGGATTTAAAAAGAAAGGACACAGGATTATGAAAAATTTATATGATGTTGTAGTTATCGGCGGAGGTCCTGCGGGACTGACAGCCGCTTTATACCTGGCCCGTGCTAAATACAGGGTCGTAGTAGTTGAAAAGGAAAATTTTGGCGGACAGATTACAATCACACATGAAGTGGTAAACTATCCGGGCGTGGCTCATACCAGTGGCAAAGAGCTGACAGAGACTATGAGAAAACAGGCTCAGAGCTTCGGTGCGGAGTTTATGCTGGCGGAGGTTACCGGCCTTGATATGGAAGGCGATGTGAAGACTGTGAAGACAAGCCGCGGAGACCTTAAAACTTTCGGTGTTCTTCTGGCGACGGGGGCACATCCACGCATGGTCGGTTTCAGGGGAGAAGAAGATTTCAGAGGCCGCGGCGTGGCATACTGTGCTACATGTGACGGAGAATTCTTTACAGGAAAGGAAGTTTTCGTGGTTGGCGGCGGGTTTGCTGCAGCAGAAGAAGCTGTTTTCCTTACAAAATACGCAAAACATGTAAATATTTTAATCAGAAAAGACGATTTCAGCTGCGCAAAGTCTGCAGCTGATGCGGCGAGAAATCACGAAAAAATCACTGTGCTGACCAACACTGAAGTAGATGAAGTGCTTGGTGATACTACTCTCCGTTCAATCCGTTACCGCAACAAGCTCAGCGGTGAAGTGAGTGAATATAAGGCAGCAGACGGAGACAATATCGGTGTATTTGTTTTTGCGGGATATTCTCCGGCTACAGACCTGGTGAAAGGCATTGCAGAACTTGACGAGGCGGGCTACATCGTAACTGACAGGACTCTTAAAACTTCTGTGGACGGACTTTATGCGGCAGGTGATGTGTGCATCAAACCTCTCAGACAGGTTGTAACTGCAGTGGGCGACGGAGCCCTGGCAGCGACTGAGCTGGAAAAATATGCGGCTGCAATGCAGAAGAAAACAGGGCTGAAGCCTGAAGTTGCTGAACCAGTGAAGGCAGAAAAACCTGAACCTTCTGTGAAACTGGAAACTGCAGGCCCTGCAGCAGGAGCATCCAGCCAGCTGTTTGATGCAGATATGCTTGCTCAGCTTAGTGCAGTATTTGCCCGCATGGCCAATCCGCTTGTTCTGAAGCTCTACCTTGACAACCGTCCGGTATCAGCAGAACTCCGCGGATATATGGAAGAACTGGCAAAGCAGACTGATAAGCTCGGCGTGGAAATTGCTGATGCAAATGCAGACAGCGGAGAAGCGCCATATGTGGCGGTATGCAGGGCAGACGGAAGCTGGAGCGGACTTGCTTTCCACGGCGTGCCCGGCGGACACGAATTCACATCTTTTGTGCTCGGTCTGTATAACGCAGCAGGCCCGGGACAGCCACTTGATGAAGCAGTTCTGGCTGGCATCAGAGGTCTGGACAAGAAAGTGGACATCAAGGTTCTTGTATCACTTTCCTGCACAATGTGCCCTGAACTGGTTACTGCAGCTCAGCGCCTTGCAGCAGAAAATCCTGGAGTCACAGCACAGGTTTACGACCTGAATCACTTCCCTGATATCAGGGACAGATACAATGTTATGAGTGTTCCGTGTCTTGTAATTAATGATGGTGAAAAAATAAGTTTCGGCAAGAAAAATGCAGCGCAGGTGCTGGAACTTATCAGATAGTTAAACAAAAAAGCTCTCCACCCGGAGAGCTTTTAAAATTGCTTTTATTATTTAACCAATCAGACTTCCTGTCATACACAGCACGCCTGCGCCAATCATGTAGAACAGGAAATATTTGAAGGTAGCGCGGAGTATACCGCTTTCTGATCCTGCCACATCGATGGCACCGGCTGCAATGGCAAGGGTCTGCGGTGCAATCATCTTACCGATTCCTGCACCTACCTCATTGGCTGCAGCAATCCAGGATGGATTGAGTCCAAGAGAAGTTGCTGTCTGCATCTGCAGGCCGCCGAAAAGCACGGCAGTCGTGGTACCGGAACCAGTAACAAAACCACCCAGCGCGCCGAGAATCGGTGCAATAAACGGATAAAAAGATCCGGCTGCAACAACCAGCATGCTGGCAATATCTGAAATCATGCCGCTGTAACTCATGATTTTGGCAGTGGCCATAATTGCACATATTGTAACAACGGTTTTCCAGTATTTTTTTAATGTGTGCACGAAAACAGAAAGTATTTCCCTGCCGCCAAGGCCCTGAATAAGCCCTCCGATAATCGCAGCAAAGATAATGATAACACCCGGAGTGTTTATCCAGCTGAAAGTCAGAGTATTAGGGTTTTCCCCGGCAAAAATCACAAGGCTGGTTTTGATGCCGGAGATGGCGTTGTAAACCGGTGGGCAGAGCTTGGACGTACCCATGAGGAGGACGAAAATCAGCAGAAACGGACTCCATGCTTTTAATGCCTCTGCGGCTGAGAGCTTGCTTCCTGCAGGTTCTTCGCCTTTCTTTCCGTGGCCTTCATGACCAGAAACAGGAAGAAGGCGTGATGCAATAATTGTGCATACCATACAGCAGATGGCACCTATAATATCGGGGAGCTCAGAACCGAGGATTCCCGCAGAAATATACCATGGTACTGTAAAGCTCAGGGCAGAAACGGTTGTAAGCGCCATTACACCTTTAAGACCGCGGATGCTGCCGCTGAAAATACAGAGCATTATGTACGGCGAAATAAATGTGAGAATGCACTGCATAAGAACCACATCACTGCACAGGGAAATAACGTCGATTCCGGTAATGGCGGATAATGTAGTAAGAGGTATGCCCACAGAGCCGAAAGCTGTAAGAGTGGAAGTCGCCACAATACATGCAACAGCTGCGCGGATAGGGTTGATTCCCATGCTTGCAAGCATGGAAGCCGGGATTGCAACAGAAGTACCGAATCCGGCCATTCCTTCCATGAAGTTGCCGAAACCCCAGGCGATGAGCAGCATCATTACGCGCTGATCAGTGGAAACGCCGGAAAGCATCCGGTTAATCTGCTCCATGGCACCGGTTTTTACGGTCAGATTGTAAGTAAAAAGCGCTGCAATAATAACCAGGCAGATAGGCCAGAGGCCGTTGAGAAGTCCTTCCAGAGATGCAGTGGCCAGCAGGGCCGGGCCGAAATCCCAGAAAAACAGGGATAATATGCAGGAAAGCAACAAAGTGATAAGGCAAGCTTTGTATCCCTCCATTTTTAGCTTTGTAAGGGCGGTCATCAGCCACAGAATCGGCAGCATGGCCAGAATAAAGTTAAGTAAAAGCAATGGAAAAGGCTCCTCTCTGCTGGTCAGTCAGCGTAAAGTTTACTGTAATTTAAAGGTTTTCCCAGTCCTGTGCAAACAGTCCGCCTGCACCGCCGGAGTGCACGAAAAGTACGTTATCTTCAGGTTTGTAGTAACCTTCTCTTGCTCTCTTGATGAGGCCTGCGAAAGCTTTGCCTGTGTAGCATGTGTCGAGGACGATACCTTCAAGCTTCATCATCATTGAGATTGCTTCGTTTCCTTCTTCAGAAGGGATAGAGTAGCCAGGACCGCACATGTCAAGAAGGTCAGGTACTGGAAGCTCAACGTCTGTACCGAGAAGATCAGCAGCTTCTTTCATCAGTTCCGGAACGATTACGTCAAATGGATCATCGTCTACCATGGAACACATTACGTGAGTGTCAGGCATGTAAAGCTTTGCGCCGAGAACTGTACCAGCTGCAGTACCGCCGGAACCGCATGCGCATACGATGTGTTCGAAATGCTGGTCATATCCGGAAACTTCTCTCATGCATTCTACATAGCCGAGGGAGCCAAGAGCGTTGGATCCGCCGCAAGGAATTTTGTAGACTTTGCGGCCCATTTCTGCTGCGATACGGTCCATTTCTTCGTAAATGTCATCGTAGCTGTTTGTATCCACAAAACGTACTTCTACGCCCATGAGGTAGTTGAGGATCTGATTACCCTTGCGGGCAGTGATTCCGTGATTTTTAAGCACAAGGATGCATTCAAGACCCATGCGCTGGCAGCAGGCTGCTGTCAGCATAGCGTGGTTGCTCTGCGCAGCTCCTGTTGTCATTACCAGGTCATAGCCCTGTTTTTTTGCGTCTGCAAGGAGGAATTCCAGCTTGCGGACTTTGTTGCCGCCGAGAGCAACGCCGCAGAGGTCGTCTCTTTTAATCCAGACATTAGTGCCCAGTTCGCGGCTTAAATTAGGGAGTTTATGAATTGGTGTAGGGTAAATACCCAGTGATACTTTTTCAAATTCTTTCATGATTTTTCCTTTCGGGTTAAACTAAGAGTGTCTGCTTATAAAAACATTATAGCAGAGGGGGATATGGGGTTCAAGTGCTGAAATCCGAACTTACGTGCCGCCCGGAATCCCGGAACTCATTGAAATTCCTTGCAATCTCCTGCAAAATGTGATATACTCTGGCTCGTATGACTATAGTTAAGAATATTATTATATAAACGACCAATAATGAAGAAAAAGGAGTAATTTACAAGTGATAACAGTAACCAACGTGAGCCTTAATTTTACAGGCCAGTCTCTTTTCAAAGATGTAGACCTTAAGTTCACCGCAGGCAACTGCTACGGCATCATCGGCGCCAACGGAGCGGGCAAATCAACTTTCCTGAGAATCCTTTCCGGCGACCTTGAGCCTTCCACAGGAAGCGTGTCCATCAAGCCGGGCGTCCGTATGTCCGTACTGAAGCAGGACCACTTCGCATTCGATGAATTTACAGTTCTGGACACAGTAATCCAGGGCAATCCGCGCCTTTATCAGGTAATGCAGGAAAAAGACGCTATATATATGAAAGAAGATTTCAGTGATGAGGACGGAATCCGCGCAGCAGAGCTTGAAGGGGAGTTCGCAGAAATGGACGGCTGGGAAGCGGAATCCAACGTAAGCAGACTGATTCAGGGCCTTGGCCTTTCAGAGGACATTCTCTACATGCCGATGGCAAGTCTGACTGCCAAGGAAAAGGTAAAGGTGCTCCTTGCACAGGCACTTTTCGGCAATCCTGAAATCGTACTTCTGGACGAACCTACCAACCACCTTGACGTAAGAGCTATCGAGTGGCTGGAAGATTTCCTCATGGAATACGAAGGTACAGTGCTGGTAGTTTCCCACGACAGACACTTCCTCAATACTGTCTGCACCAACATCGTGGACGTTGACTACGGTAAAATCAAGATGTACGTAGGTAACTACGAATTCTGGTACGAATCCAGCCAGCTGTTCCAGCGCCTCATCCGCGACCAGAACAAGAAAAACGCAGAAAAGATCAAGGAACTGCAGACATTCATCCAGCGTTTCTCTGCCAACAAGTCCAAGTCCAAGCAGGCTACTTCAAGACGTAAACTCCTTGATAAACTGACTGTTGAAGAAATGCCGGCATCATCCCGCCGCTATCCTTTCGTGGGATTCACCATGGACAGAGAGCCGGGCAAGGAAATCCTCCAGGTAGAAGGCCTTTCCAAGACAATTGACGGAGTGAAGGTCCTTGACAACATTACTTTCCGCGTAAACAAGGACGACAAAATTGCTTTTGTAGGCGAAAACGAAATTGCCAATACAACACTTTTCAAAATCATCATGGGCGAAATGGAACCGGACGAAGGTTCATACAAATGGGGTGTGACAATCACTTCCTCATACCTGCCTCTTGATAACTCAGCTTTCTTCGAAGGCAGCCCTTACAACCTGGTTGAATGGCTCGGTCAGTACACCAAGGAAACAACAGAAACTTTCATGCGTGGCTTCCTGGGCAGAATGCTTTTCTCCGGCGACGATGTTTACAAGAATGTGAGCGTGCTCTCCGGGGGCGAAAAAGTCCGCTGCATGCTGAGCCGCATGATGCTTTTCGGTTCCAACGTGCTTGTTATGGACCAGCCTACAAACCATCTTGATCTGGAATCAATCACAGCAGTCAACGACGGTATCAAGGAATTCAAGGGCAACGTGCTTTTCTCGTCTCACGACCACGAGTTCATCCAGACTGTCGCAAACCGCATCATGGAAATCAGTCCTGACGGCAAGCTCACAGACAGACTCTGCACTTACGACGAATATATTGCACGCTAAGATGGTCCTGAAACCGTGGATTTTACCAACTTTCCATTGACTTTGCAGTGCAAAAGGTCATATAATAAAAGGTACGAAATAAAGCAAAAAATCAATCTAAAAGAGGGATTAAAGATGAAAGAAATTTTAATAAGAGAACTTTTTAGAAATACAGCTGAATATGCTGATCAGGAAATTTTAATAAAGGGCTGGGTAAGAAATAACCGCAGCTCCAACAAGTTCGGTTTCATCGAACTTAACGATGGTTCTTTCTTCAAGTCCGTACAGGTAGTTTACGAAGAAGAATTTATCGCAAACTTTGAAGAAATCTCCAAGGCATACGTTGCAACTGCTCTGGCAGTAAAGGGTGTAGTAGTGCTTACACCGCAGGCAAAGCAGCCTTTCGAAATCAAGGCAAGAGAAATCGTTGTTGAAGCAACTTCAACTCCTGATTATCCGCTCCAGCCAAAGAGACACTCCATGGAATTCTTAAGAGAAATCGCTCACTTAAGACCTAGATCAAACCTCTTCTCTGCAGTTTACAGAGTACGTTCCCTGGTTGCTTACGCAATTCACCAGTTCTTCCAGGAACAGAACTTCGTATATGTTCACACTCCGATTATTACAGGCAGTGACTGTGAAGGTGCAGGAGAAATGTTCAGAATCACTACTCTGGACATGGACAATCCGCCTAGAAAAGAAGATGGCAGCATCGACTACAGCCAGGACTTTTTCGGCAAAGAAACAAGCCTTACTGTATCCGGCCAGCTTCAGGGCGAAACTTATGCACTGGCATTCAGAAACATTTACACATTCGGACCTACTTTCCGTGCAGAAAACTCCCACACACAGCGTCACGCTTCCGAATTCTGGATGATTGAACCTGAAATCTCCTTTGCAGACCTTCAGGACAACATGGAACTGGCAGAAGCAATGATCAAGCATATCATCAACTATGTGCTGGAAAACGCTCCTGAAGAAATGCAGTTCTTCAACAGCTTCGTGGACAAGGGTCTCCTTGACAGACTCAACTCCATCGTAAACGCTGATTTCGGCCGTGTAACTTACACAGAAGCAGTTGAACTTCTCAAGAAGTCCGGTAAAGAGTTCCAGTACCCTGTTGAATGGGGTATCGACCTTCAGACAGAACACGAAAGATATCTTACAGAAGAAATCTTCAAGAAACCGCTTTTCGTTACAGACTATCCTAAGGACATCAAGGCTTTCTACATGCGTCTTAACGATGACGGCAAGACTGTTGCAGCATGTGACCTTCTGGTACCAGGCGTTGGTGAAATCATCGGCGGTTCCCAGAGAGAAGAAAGATACGATGTACTCACAGCAAGAATGGCTGAACTGGGCCTCAAGGAAGAAGACTACTGGTGGTACCTTGATCTCCGTAAATACGGCGGCGTAAAGCATGCCGGATACGGTCTCGGCTTCGAAAGAATCATCATGTACATCACTGGCGTTTCCAACATCAGAGACGTGCTTCCATACCCAAGAACACCAGGTTCTGCAGATTTCTAAAAAATATGTTTTTAAGATACCTTGAACAGATGAGCAGTGTGTACGACAACATGGACTCTATTATGATAGTTAATCAGGACGGAGTTATTGAGTACACATCAATGAAAGATGAAGCCGGCAATGCTGTCACCAATGCAGGCTATACCGGCAAGAAACTTCTCGAAGTATATCCGGAACTTACTGAAGAAACCAGTACAATTTTCCGTGTCATGAGAACGGGCAGACCTATCCTTGACGAGCTCCAGAGCCTGACAGACTGCAACGGTAAAAAATATAACTTTACCTGCAGTACTTATCCTATCGAAATGAACGGTAAGATAATCGGTGCTGTTGAAGGCGTGATTCTTCTCAATGACAACGGTACACCGAAAAATAAAAAAATTCGCAGGCGTGAAGACAAGGCTAAAAGCGGACGCAGACTTTACACTCTGGAAGATCTGATTTCAGTAGATTCCAGAATGAGCCGCATCAAAGAACAGATTCTGCGTATCGCACCGGGAGACTCCCCTGTAATGATTGTGGGTGACACGGGTACAGGCAAAGAAGTTGTTGCCCAGGCCATTCATAGCCACAGTTCCAGAGCAGGTGGACCTTTCATTTCCCAGAACTGCTCCGCAATTCCTGTGGGGCTGCTTGAAAGCACACTTTTCGGAACTGCCAAGGGAAGCTATACCGGAGCGGAAGACCGCAAAGGACTTTTCGAGCTGGCCAACGGCGGAACTTTGTTCCTGGATGAACTGAACTCCATGGAAATCGGACTGCAAGGCAAGATTCTCAAGGCTGTGGAAGAACAGAAAATCCGCAGAATCGGTGAGGAAAAAGAAAAGGAAATAAACATCCGCGTGGTATGTGCAGTAAACTGTCCGCCGGACGAGCTTATAAAGACCGGCGAAATGCGCCGTGACCTTTACTACAGGCTCAGCGTGGTGCAGATTGATCTGCCGCCGTTAATGGAAAGAAAGTGTGATATTCCGGTACTGGTTGATTACTATATCGGCTATTACAATCAGCAGCGCGGCAAGAATATAAAAGGATGCAGTGAACTCGTGGAAAAGATTTTCCTCAATTATTCCTGGCCGGGCAATGTGCGTGAACTGCGTAATGTAGTGGAATATGCTTTCAACATGTCTGCAGGTGAAGAAATCACTGTAAGAGATATTCCTGAAAGCTTGCTGTATGATACCAATAAGGACCAGGATTTCGGCAGACGGGTTTTCAGACCGGTGGAAAAGGTGGACTCTGATAAATCGCTGACTCAGATGGTGGAAGAGTACGAAAAATCAGTCATTGAATCGGTATTGCAGGAAGAACAGACTCTTTCACGCGCGGCAGAAAGACTTAAAATGAGCCGCCAGTCTCTGAGCTACAAGCTGCAGAAGTACGGCATAAAAATTTGACAAACATAAAATAAGGCAAAATTTTTTGACAAAACAAGGCAAAAGATTTTGCCTTTTTTAATTGGTGCAAAATATTCTGCGCAGGCCTGTCAGACGATAAACGTTGAATTTTCAACGTTTTTTGATTGGTAAAAAGTTTTGCTTTCCTTGGCATGGAAATTGCTTTATAATATAAGCAAAACCCAACAAAACTAAAAATATAATTCAACATTTTCAGGAGGTACATTATGAATTACGGTTGCCAGTCAATGACAGGAAAAATTGATACTATTTTAATCAAGAGACCACAGCAGGCATTTATTTCCCAGGAAAATCTGGAAAAGACATGGGAAGACTTCAAATATTTCGGATGCCCTGATTATGAAAAGGTTCTCGAAGAATACGCAGTATTTGAAAAATTCCTTACAGACAATATCCCTAACGTACATTATCTTCCGGAAGATGACCGCACAGGTCTTGACTCCATCTACACACATGACCCACTTAAGATTACTAAGAAGGGTGCTATCTACTTCCCAATGGGAAAAGAATTAAGAAGCAAAGAATATCAGGCAACAAGAGCTTATCTTGAAGCAAACGGCGTTCCTACACTGGGCGAAATCAAGGCTCCAGGCAAGATGGAAGGCGGCGACGTTCTCTGGATTGATGAAAAGACAGTTGCTATCGGCCGTGGTTACAGAACTAACGACGAAGGTATCAGACAGTTCAAGGAACTCACTAAGGACTGCATCGATGAATATATCATCGTTCCTATGCCACACGGCGACGGCGAAGACTGCTGCTTACACTTAATGTCCATCATCAGCTTCGTTGACACTAAGAAGGCTGTTGTTTACTCCAAGTTCATGCCTGTATTCTTCAGAGAATTATTAATTGAAAGAGGAATCGAACTCATCGAATGTAACGACGAAGAATATGACTACTTAGGTTCCAACGTTCTTTGTATCGAACCAGGCAAGTGCATCACAATCGATGGCAACCCTGATATCGTTAAGAAGATGAGAGATGCAGGCGTAGAAGTTCTTACTTACGAAGGTAAGGAAGTTTCCTACAGAGGAACAGGTGGTCCTACTTGCCTTACTTGCCCTGTATGCAGATTATAATATAAACAAACTTACGAAAGGCATTAATGCACAATGAATAATGACAAAGTACTTAATGGAATAGAAAAAGATATAAAAGAACTGGTTTACGGTTACGTGGCACAGAAGAGTTTTACATATTCAGAAGACGAAAATCAGGCGAGAGATTTCATAATCAATTATCTTTCAGAAATTCCTTATTTCAAAGAACATCCGCAGTATTACGGAGCATATGACATTGAGGGTGACCCGTTCGGACGCTCTGTTTGTTATGCAATGGTAAAAGGGGAAGGCAGCAAGACAGTGGTGCTTGTACACCACAATGACATCGTTACCGTTGAAGACTTCAAACTGCTCAAGGATTATGCTTTTTCACCTGATGAACTGGAAGAAAAACTTATGCATGTAAAGGATTCTCTTCCTAAAGAAGCCAAAGAGGACCTTGAAAGCGGCGGATATCTGTTCTGCAGAGGCGGATGTGACATGAAAGCAGGAGGCTCCATTCAGTTTTCACTGCTTAAAAGATACAGCGAACTGGAGAACTTCAAAGGAAATGTTATTGTCATTGCCGTACCTGACGAAGAAAATCTTTCTGCGGGCATGCGTGCCGCAGTAAAACTGCTGAGCCAGCTTAAAGCTGAATACAATCTTGAATATCAGATGATGATTAACTCCGAGCCTCACCAGAGAAAGAATCCTGAAGAGGGTATTTTCTCCGAAGGCTCTGTGGGCAAAATCATGCCGTTCATTTATGTGAGAGGTTATCTGTCACATATCGGCAAAGTTTTTGAGGGGTTCAATCCGCTTAATCTGATGGCCGAAATCGTAAGAAGAACTGAACTCAACATGGACTTTTCTGACGTGGTGGGCGACGAAAGTGCTCCGCCTCCTACATGGCTTTACTTAAAAGACAGTAAAACTGTTTATGACGTGTCAATGCCTCTTTCTGCGTCAGGCTGTTTCAGTATACTTACGCTGAACCAGTCACCTGCAGCGGTCATTGATAAGGTTCATAAAATCTGCGAAGATTCTTTTGACAAGATTCTGGAAGACATGAACAGAAGTTATGAAAGATTCTCTGCGGTAGCAGAACCTGTCATCAAAGAACTTCCGTGGAAGAAAAAAGTCATGAGCTTCGGGGAGCTTTATAATGAAGCATATGCTCTTCACGGTGAAACGTTCAAAGAAAGTTATGAACAGAAACTTAAGAGTCTGGCAGAGCAGCTTAAGAACGGTGAAGTAAATATTATCGAAAGCAATTTCAGCTTACTTGAAATGGTATTTGACTACATTGATGATCTTGCGCCACGTGTAATCCACGGCCTTATTCCGCCATATTATCCTAATGTTTCAAACATTTACTTTGAAGGAATAGGCGACAGAGCGGGACTTTATGAAACACTTGATAATTTTGCAAAAGAACAGTTCAGCCAGCATTACACAAGAGAATATTTCTACACCGGAATCTCTGACTTAAGCTACACAAGTGTAAAAGATGGTAAAGCAGTAAGCGAAAAATTAAACGAATATATGCCTTTGTTCGGCAGTTTCTATGATATTCCTTTCGAGGCAATTGAGGATATTTCTATGCCTTGCATCAATATCGGTCCTTGGGGAAAGGATTTCCACAAGATGACTGAAAGAGTATATAAGGAAGATTTATATAACAGAACTCCGGCGATTTTAAATAAGGCAATTACTGAATTGTTGAAGTAAAAATAAAAAGAAGCGTTTTCCGGTGTTTGGGAAACGCTTCTTGTGCTATAAACTTGTCTGATTACAGAGTATCATAGGAGGCATATGATGCTCTCCAGTGAGTTTCTGCCAGATATACAGCCAGACCATCCTTATCCTTTTCTCTGAACATTCTGAGAATTTCACGATGTTCTTCGTTGGTGGAAAGAAAAACTTCTTTGATTTCTTCTTCATCATGATCCGGATAAGTTTCCTTGAGAAGTTTGTTCTTGGATCTGGAAAGAGTGTCGATGAGAGCAGAATTGCCGCATTTGTCAATGTAAAGCTGGTGGAATGCATTCTGCTGTTTATGATACATCTCGTAGTTACATGCATGGATAGCCAGGTCCATGGAAGCAATATAAAAGTCCATGTCTTTGTAATCTTTTTCAGTGAGATGTTCACAGGCCAGCTTGGCAGCAAAACCGTCCAGCACTCCGATTACAGCATAAAGCTCGCAGGTGTCTTTTTCGCTGAGAGACTTGATGGCAAAACCTTTTCTGGCTCTGTTCTCAAGAACATCTTCAGCAGCAAGCTGGATAAGTGCTTCTCTGACAGGTGTGCGGCTGATATTCAGCTCCTGGCAGATAACATTTTCATTGATGTGCTGATCCGGAAGAAGACGACCCTCGCGGATGAGACGTGCAATATAATCGTAAACGTGGTCTTTTAAAGTTTTGAATTTTTCCATTGTTTCGCTTTCCTTAATATATTGTATAATAAATATAATATACTGCATGTTTAAACATCAGGTCAATGGGGTAAATTGTTTTTGCAAAAAAAAAATAAAAAATGTGTTGATTTATTTTTAACGAAGAGTATAATATGAAATATATTATATATTGTATATTTTATTCAAAGTAAAATATAACGGCATTATAAGGAGGAATTATTATGGACAATGAAAAGAACTTAGGCGTAAGTAAACTTGCCCTGTTCGCTATTGGTACTACTCTTGCCAGTGGCGTGTTCAGTTTATCCGGTGACTTCGCAGCCAGCGGAGCGTACACATTAGCAGTATTAATCGGCTGGGTAATCTGTGGTATAGGTATGTTTGGCCTTACAATGGCTTTCTTTAAACTCAGCGTTGTAAAGCCAGGATTAACAAGTGGTGTTTACAAATATGCAAAAGAAGGTTTCGGTGAATTCATGGGCTTCGAAGTTGCATGGGGTTACTGGCTCAGTGCTCTTCTTGCACAGCTTTCTTTCATCGCATTACTTTTTGCAGCAATCGGAAACTTCTTCCCTGTATTCGGTGCAGGTAACAACTTTATTTCCCTTGCATGTGCATCTGTATTTGTATGGCTTTTAGCAGTACTTGTATTAAGAGGCGTAAACGAATCAGTTGGTATCAACGCAGTAGTAGTAATCGCAAAGATTATCCCAATTCTTGTAACTGTAGTTGCAATCGTTCTTGCAGGTGCTTTTGATTTAGATATCTTTATGCAGAACTTCAAGGGCGTTGAAGGCGGAATGTCATTAATGGAACAGGTTGTTGCATGTTCATACACTTCCGTATGGATTTTCATCGGTATTGAAGGCGCAGTAGTTATCTCAGGAAGAGCTAAGAATACTAAGATTGCAGGTAAAGCAACAATGGTATGTTTCGCTTCCTTATTCGCATTATATTTCATCATCTCCATCTTATCCATGGGCGTAATGCCAGCAGAAGAACTTGCTGCATTAGAAAACCCTCCAATGGCAGGTGTAGTTGGTGCAGTAGTAGGTCCTTGGGCAGAAGTACTGGTTAACATTGCAGTTATCATCTCCCTGGGCGGTGCTATGTTCACATACATGATTCTTTGTATCGACAGCTTATATGCTCCAGCTAAGGACGGTGCATTACCACCAGTATTCGCAAAGGTAAATAAGCACAACGCGCCTACTTGGTCTGTACTTTTACATACAATCGTTGTACAGGCGTTTATCGTAATCATGTACTTCAGTGAAACTACATATCAGGCAGCATATGCATTATCAACAAGTGGTATCATGGTTCCTTATGTAACAACAGCATTATACTTCTTCAAACTTATGTGCAAAGGCGAAGGTCTTGAAGAAGGAAACAACAATAAGGTTGGTGCATGGATAATTGCTATCATCGCAGTTGTTTACGGTGCTTGGTTAATGTACGCATCCGGACTGACATACATCCTTGCAATGGCAATTCTTTATGCTCCTGGCGTAATCATGTTCGTATACCACAAGAAACAGCAGGGCAAGAAGTTATTCGAAACTACTGCAGACGCTGTAGTTTGCGCAGTTCTGCTTATTGCATTCGTAGTTGCGGTATGGGCTTTAGCAACAGGAAGAATTGCAATTCTTTAATCTTGTAGAAGTGATTTAAAATAAAGTAAAAAAAGATGACCATCCGGTCATCTTTTTTTATGTTTTTGATTCCGGAGAACAGGCTGCAGCAAGGCCGAAAACCTTGCAACAATTTTCTGATGGGTATATAATATGATTACAGATTTTTTCCAGGAAAGAGGAGAAACTATGAAATCAGACACACTTTATATAAATGGAAATATTTTTACTTCAGACGATGATAATCCTTATGTCCAGGCTATGGCTGTTAAAAAGGGACGCATTGTCTGGACCGGAAGTGATAAACAGGCTCTTACGCTGAAACTGGCAGAAGATGCTGACACAGTGATTGACCTTAAAGGCAGACGGGTGATTCCGGGTTTTGTGGATTGCCATATGCATGCAATTATGCTGGCGGATTTTGCAAAACAGATTTCTGTGCTGCCGCCGGAGATTTACTCAATAGACGAACTTATTGAAGCAGTCCGCAGAGTCCGCAGCAATCAGGAAGAAGGCCAGTGGATATGCGGCTGGGGATATGATGAAGGTAAACTGGCTGAAAACCGTGCACCAAACCGCCATGACCTGGACAAAGGCTGCAGTGACAGCCCTGTGGTTGTGCAGAGAAGCTGCACACACATATGGTCAGCAAACAGCAAAGCTCTCGAAATGGCCGGAATCACTAAGGAAACTCCTGACCCGCCAGGCGGCAGAATCGGCCGTGATGAAAATGGTGAGCCCGATGGACTCCTCTACGAGACAGCTTTTGTATTGGTTCAGAAACTGATGCCGGCAAAGACTGAAGCAGATATGGCAAAAGATGTTGCAGATCTGGGCGAAATCCTGGTTTCTCAGGGCGTGACTACTGCAACAGAACTTATGGAAATCGGAAGGATGAATTTCGATAATATTTACGGTAAAGCCATTGAACTCGGGTTTAAAAACCGGGTATCCTGCTACTATATCTGGAGAATTCTCAAGGAAGAACAGGAACTTATAACAGGCAGTCCTAATCTGAACGGCGAGGGACAGATCAGAGTTTCGGGAGTTAAGCTTACGGGAGATGGCAGTGTTGCAGGCAGAACCGCATGGTGTGATGTGCCGTATAAGCCTCTGCCCGACGAGGATGGTAACATACCGGAAGAACCGCAGTATGGTATGCCGGTATGCACTGAAGAAGAAATTATCGAAGCCCGTGAGTTCTGCAAGGAAAATAAGTGCCAGCTCGCTATTCACTGTATGGGTGCCCGTGCTATTGACCGGGCGGTTAATCTGACATGGCAGGAAGAACCGTGGATGGACAACCCGCAGATTCCGTCTGTAAGGCTGGAACATGTAGCTATGCCGACAAAAGAAGCTACGAAGCGCAGCGTAAAAGCCGGGATTGCCTGGGCGACACAGCCGATTTTCCTTTATTCAGAAATTGAAAGTTACCAGAAAAATATGGAGCCTGAACGGGTGGGCGAAAATTACAATATTGCCGACTGGATTGAAGCAGGAGTCCGTTTTGCGTTCAGTACTGATGCGCCTGCAACCAGCTGGGCAACTCCGTCAGAGCCTTTTGCCAACCTTAAAGGTGCGGTAACAAGAAAGGCCTGGAACGGTGAAGACTGCGGCCAGCGCCATAAAGTTGACATTGAGACTGCAATTAAACTGTATACCAGAGAAGCAGCTCCTGTTGCCGGTTTTACTGATGTGGGAATGCTGAAAGAAGGATTTGCAGCAGACTTCATCGTGCTTGACAGAGATTTACTGTCAATACCGCCGGAAGAAATTGATCAGGTAAAAGTTGAAGAAACCTGGATAGGCGGAGAGCAGGTATACTGCAGAAAATAATAATTTGAGAATTTCTCAGGAGGAAAAAATAATGAGCCAGAGAGCTAAAGGGTTTGCCTTTGTTATTATCTCAGCTATGTTCTTTGGTCTGGTGCCTTTGTATGTAAAAACTGCAATGGCAGGAGGCGGAAACAGTATAAGCGTGGCATTTTACAGATTTCTGCTGTCACTGCCCGCATTGTATATAGTTCTTAAAATTAAAAAAGAACCCATGGCCATTACCATGGACCAGTTTAAAAAAATAATTCTCATAACAGCCTGCGGATATGGCGGTACAACTGTGCTGCTGTTTTCTGCGTATAATTTTATACCGACCGGGATGGCCACCACACTGCATTTCGTGTATCCGGTATTTACAATCATCGGATGTATCGTATTTTTCAAAGCAAAAATCAATTTGCTTAAAATAATCAGTGCGATTCTCTGCATGAGCGGAATTATACTGTTTTATAATGGAGAGGGCGGTGCAAACCTGCTTGGCATGACGTTGGCTTTTATGTCAGGACTGACTTACACATTCTATGTGATTTATCTGGACAAAGGCGGCCTCGGACAGATGCCTGCCATAAAACTGATTTTTTACATGAACTGTGTTGCAGCGGTAATGATTTTTATCGTGGCAATGGTTACCGGTGAGTTTACAGCAGATCTTACACCACAGGCATGGGTTGTATTACTTGTTTTTGCGAGTCTGACTTCACTGGTTGGTGTATTCGGATTCCAGATCGGTGTGAAGTACATCGGTCCTGAAAGTGCCTCTATTCTCAGTACATTCGAACCTATAACCAGTGTTATTATCGGAGTGCTTGTTTATCAGGAAAGTTTTGATCTGAAAACTATTCTGGGTTGCGTGTGTATTCTGACATCGACTATAATTGTTGCTAAAATGGAAGAATAAAAATTGTTTTTTGGGCAGTGATTTGGTAAGATATAAGTGTTAGTTGATTAAAAATCAGGAGGTGCACAAATGAGCAAAATTAACAATATTGCAGTTATCGGCGCAGGTACAATAGGAAGCAGCTGGTCACTGAATTTCGCATGGAAGGGCAAAAAGGTAAAACTCTATGATGTGTTTGAAGAAGCCCTTGAACGAGCAAAAAAACAGATTTCAAAAGATATTTCAGTGCTTGTAAGCAATGGTGTAATGGCACCGGAAATGGAAGCTGAAATATTTGCAAATATTGAATTTTCAACAGATCTGGCTTTTGTACTTGATGGTGCCCAGTTCATCCAGGAATGTGGTCCTGAAGACTATGGCGCAAAACACAAAATCATGGACAATCTGGAAGAATTTGCTGATGCTGAAGCGATTATCGCTACATCAACCTCCGGATTACTTGTAACAACCATCGCTGAAAACATGAAACATCCGGAAAGAGTTATCGGAGCGCATCCGTATAATCCGCCGCACCTTCTTCCGCTGGTTGAAATCGTAAAAGGCGAAAAGACAAAGGACCAGCCTGTTAAGGACGCATATGATTTTTATGAAGAAATAGGTAAAGAACCGGTTGTAGTTAATAAAGAAGTTTCCGGCTTCATCGCAAACAGAATTCAGGTTGCTGTATTCAGAGAAATGATTGACCTGGTTAAAAACGGTGTGTGCAGCCTTGAAGATGCTGACAAAGCAACACTTTACGGACCTGGCCTGAGATGGGGTCTGATGGGACCTATGCTTATTCTCCACCTGGGCGGAGGACCTGGCGGCATCAGATCAAACATGGAAAAACAGGTTGAATCCTATGATTTAAGACTTGCAGACATGGCAGACTGGAAACACTTCCCTGAAGATCTGGCAGACATGGCAGAAGAAGGCATGAATGTTGAACTTTCACACAGAGACCCTTCCATGGGCAGAACACTGGAAGAATTATATCAGTGGAGAGACGAAAAACTTATTGAAGTTCTTAAGATTCATAAAAAATTATAATTTGTACTACATAAAAAAGGCTTTGCGTCGGCAGAGCCTTTTTTGTTTGGGATGTGTACGAAAAATTGTTGAAATTTCAACCAGATTTTGTTATAATGGTTGATAAGATTGTGACAAAGTTATCATAATTAAAAATATTTGGGAGGTCCAAGCTCTATGAAAGGCTATACAAGCGAAACAATCAGAAACGTTGCATTATTAGGTCACTCCGGATGTGGTAAGACTACATTCCTCGAAGCTGCACTTCTTGCAACAGGCGTAACTACAAGAATGGGTAAAGTTGAAGACGGTAACACAGTATCCGACTACGACAAGATGGAAATCGAAAGAGGTTACTCCATCAACACATCTGTAGTTCCTATTCTCTGGAAAGAAAACAAGATTAACTTTATCGATACTCCAGGTTTCTTCGACTTTATCGGAGAAGTTAATGCCGCACTCAGAGCTGCAGAAGCTGCAGTAATCATGGTAGATGCAGGCGCTGGCATTCAGGTTGGTACAGAAGCAGCATGGAAAGCATGCGAAAGATATAAGAAGCCTAGATTCGTTGTTATCAACAAGAGAGACAAGGACGAATTCGACTTCTACAAGACATTTGGTGAATTAAAAGCAAGATTCGGCGAAAAGCTGGTTCCATTCTCATGGCCGCTTTCTGCAGAAATCGACGAAGAATTAAAGGAAGCAATCGCATCTGCTGACGATGAACTTATGGAAAAATACTTCGAAGGCGAAGAATTTACTGAAGAAGAAATTCTCAACGGCCTTAAGAAGGGTATTGCTGACGGCGGTATCGTTCCTGTATGTTCTTCCGCATTCGAATTAGGACACGGTCTTGAAGGCTTACTTGACCTTCTTGTAACATACGTTCCTACTCCTTACATGCACGGTGCATACAGAGGCTTCAACGACAACAACGAACCAGTAGAAAGAATGTCCGTAGTAGACGCAACTCCTTCTGCATTCGTATTCAAGACTATCGTTGACCCATTCGTAGGTAAGATTTCCGTACTCAAGGTTGTAACTGGTAAGCTCAACTCCGGAGACGAAATTTACAACGAAAGAGCAGGCAAGATGGAAAAGCTGGGTAAACTTTTCTTCTTAAGAGGTAAGACTCAGCAGGAACTCAACTATGCTGAAGCCGGCGACATCGTAGCAGTTGCTAAGTTACAGTACACATTATCCGGTGATACTCTCTGCGACAAGAACGACATCATCAGATATTTACCTTTAGATTATCCACAGCCTTCATACTACATTGCTATCGAAGCTGCAGATAAGAACGAAGAAGACAAGATGGGTACAGGCCTTAACAAGTTAAGAGAAGAAGACCCATCCTTCGTAGTAGAAAGAAACGTTGAAACTCGTCAGACTCTCCTCGGTGGTCAGGGCGACATTCAGCTCAGCGTTATCCTTGCTAAGTTAAAAGACAGATTCGGCGTAGCTGTAAAGACTGTTCCTCAGAAGATCGCTTACAGAGAAACAATCAAGGGCAACTCCGACGTACAGGGTAAGCACAAGAAACAGTCCGGTGGTGCTGGTCAGTACGGTGACGTTCATATCAGATTCTCACCTTCCGAACAGGAATTCGAATTCTCCGAAGAATTATTCGGTGGTTCCGTTCCTAAGAACTACGTTCCAGCTGTAGAAAAGGGTCTCCTTGAATGCATGAACAAGGGTCCTCTTGCTGGCTGCAAGGTAGTAAACATCAAGGCAGTTCTCTACGATGGTTCATACCACGATGTAGACTCCAACGAAATGGCATTCAAGATTGCTGCTTCCTTAGCATTCAAGAAGGGTATCGTTGAAGCTAAGCCTTGCTTACTTGAACCAATCATGAAGCTTGAAATCTACATCCCAGACGAATACATGGGCGATGTAATGGGCGACATGAACAAGAGAAGAGGTAAGATTCTCGGTATGGAACCACAGATGGACGGCGGCCAGAAGCTCATCGCTGTAGCTCCTCAGGCTGAACTCTTCGACTACGCTATCAACTTAAGAGCTATGACTCAGGCAAGAGGTTCTTTCGTAATGTCCTTCGACAAGTATGAAGAAGTTCCTACTCATCTTGCTCAGAAGATCATCGACGCTTACAAGGCTGAAGAAGAATAATAGTATAGAAGCAAAAAGTAAATATCCGTTTGAGTGCTTTGCGGCTCCTTACAGATAGCTGCAGAGAGAATAGAGAACCGTGTGAGATTCACGGACGGTACCGCCACTGTAAGCGCGGAGGTTTCATACATGGGAAACCGGTCATTGGAGTAATCTGAGAAGGCTTGTATGAAACTGATGAGGCGTAAGTCAGGAGACCTGCTCAAGCGTTTTGCGCAGAGGGCTGCGGAGTATGGCCCGGTGGAAACAAAACGCAGAAATACGGCTGCGGCGACTGTTATGGTTGCCGCAGTTTTTGTTTACACTGACGGGGATTTTGCTTTTTCTTTAAATATCATCAAATATCAGAGAAAAAAGGAGACGAGAAAATGAAAAGAAATTTAAAAAAGGTTATGACAGCAGCACTGGTACTGGTTATGGCACTGGCTATGGCAGCTTGCGGTGCACCTGAAGAAGTCGAACTTATTACAGTTGAAAACGGTGCGGTTGTCGGAGAAGGTTCTGCTGAATTTACACTTGAAATCGTTGATGTGGACGCTGAACCTGTGGTTGTTACAGTAAAGACCGACGAGGAAACTGTAGGCGGCGCTCTTGCGGCACTCGGTCTCATTGCAGGGGAAGAAAGCCAGTATGGCCTTTATATCAAGACTGTGAACGGCATCACATATGATTACGACACAGACGGCAAGTACTGGGGCTTCTACGTTGACGGTACTTACGCCGTGGAAAGCGCTGACCTGACAGAAATTACAGCGGGAAGCACTTATACACTGAAGGCTGAATAGAGTAATTCTGCTTGTGCAGTGCAGGCCAGGCCACATCTGGCGCTGAACATTGATTATTTTTTAATTAATTTAAGATTCAGACAATAAAACATTAAATTCCGGCTGCAGTTTGGTGATTTTTTCATCGATATTGCTCTGACATTGTATTTTTTCTATGCAAAGCGAAAATAAAACAATGTTTTTGTCGAAAATATTGACTGTCAGAGAAAATGTGGTGAAAAAATCCAATGTTGGTGTGCCGGAGTTTTTAATTGGGGTGTTTTTACGAGAAAACATTGTATATTTCCGGATTTCTGATAAAATAAAGCAAAGTTGAAATTTTGGATAAACTGTTTGAACTTTGCCATTTGAGGGAATATAATATGTACAGGAGGACAGGACTATGACAGATGTAATAAGGGGGATAATGTTACCCTTTTTAGGAACAGCAGCAGGCGCAGCCTGCGTGTTTTTCCTCAGGGGAGCCCTTAATGAAAAAGTGCATAAAGCGCTCAATGGTTTTGCAGCCGGGGTAATGGTTGCGGCATCCATATGGAGCCTGCTGATTCCGGCAATGAACCAGTCTGAACATATGGGCAAGATGGCATTCATACCTGCGGTAGTCGGTTTCTGGCTGGGAATTCTTTTCCTGCTGGCACTTGACCACCTGATTCCACACCTGCATGGTGGCGGAGAAGCTGAAGGCCCGCAGAGCGAAATGAAAAAAACATCTCTGCTTCTCTTCGCGGTGACACTTCACAATATACCGGAAGGTATGGCGGCAGGAGTTGTGTACGCGGGACTGCTTTCCGGGAATACAGAAATCACTGTAGCCGGGGCACTGGCGCTTTCGCTGGGACTGGCTATTCAGAACTTTCCTGAAGGCGCTATAATATCAATGCCGCTCCGATCGGAGGGCTGGTCTAAAGGCAAAGCTTTTGCAGGAGGTGCCTTATCAGGAATTGTTGAGCCTCTTGGAGCGCTGCTGACCATTATGGCGGCGGGACTGTTCGTACCACTGCTTCCGTATCTGCTCAGCTTTTCGGCAGGTGCTATGATATATGTAGTGGTGGAAGATCTGATTCCTGAAATGTCACATGGAAAACATTCCAATATCGGAACCGTGTTTTTCGCAGTGGGATTTTCAATGATGATGGTGCTGGATGTAGCACTGGGTTAGGACTTAATTTTAATTATCAAGGAGGATATTATGAACGGAAAAGTAAGAGATTTATTAAATGATCAGATTAACAAGGAAATGTATTCAGCATATTTATATCTGGATATGGCAAACTTCTATAATGACATGGGCCTTGACGGCTTTTCCAACTGGTATGAAGTGCAGGCCAAGGAAGAAATGGACCACGCAATGATGATTTATCATTATCTTCACGACAACAACCAGAAGGTTACTCTGGAAGCAGTTGACAAGCCTGACAAGGTTTATGAAGCAGCAATCGATCCGCTCAACGCTGCTTACGCACACGAACAGTACGTAACTGAACTCATCAATACAATCTATGCAGCAGCACAGGAAGTCAATGATTTCAGAACTGTTCAGTTCCTCGACTGGTATGTTAAGGAACAGGGCGAAGAAGAAAAGAACGCTTCCGACCTTATCACCAAAATGGAACTTTTCGGTTCTGACCCAAGAGGTTTATACCTTCTTGACCAGGAACTGGCTGCCAGAATATATACAGAAACTACACTGGCTACAATGTCACTGTAATATAAATGCAAAATTTCAGCGGGATGAAGGGGCCATCAGGCCCCTTGCCCGACACACAATGCTTTCAAAAACCTCTTGCAAAAGAGGTTTTTTTATTGTATTATAATTAAAGAACAGATGTTCGGGAAAGAGACGACTGGAAAACAGTGCAGCGCATAATCCGGGAGGAATAATATGGCTAAAAAAAGTAAAACAGTTTTTGTATGTCAGGAGTGTGGATATGAGAGCACACAGTGGATGGGAAAGTGCATCTGCGGAGCATGGAATTCTTTCGTTGAAGAAAAAGTAATGCCGGCATCCGGAGAGGATGTACGCAGCCGCAGCAGAGAAGGTGCGAAACCTGCGCAGCTGAGTCAGGTAGGAACTGAGCATTATGAGAGAATTGATACAGGTATAGGAGAGCTGAACCGTGTGCTGGGCGGCGGTATGGTGAAGGGGTCTCTGACGCTGATTTCAGGGGAACCGGGCATCGGTAAGTCTACAATTATCATACAGACTGCAGCCAATATTGCAGCAAAGGGTGTACCTGTACTTTATGTTTCCGGAGAGGAATCTGAAGAACAGATCAAGCTCCGTGCGGACCGTGTTTGCAAGGAAATCCCGGACACACTGTATGTTCTTGCTGAAACCAATATGGAAAATGTAGAAACCGCCTGCGAAAATATCAAGCCGGCATTTCTGATTATAGACTCCATCCAGACTCTTTACAGCAGTCAGCTGGACTCTGCGCCGGGCAGCGTATCTCAGGTAAGAATGTGCGGCAGTCAGCTGATGAAAATCGGAAAGACTAAAAACATGCCGGTTTTTATTGTGGCACACGTGACCAAGAGTGGTGATCTGGCGGGCCCTAAGACTGTGGAGCATATGGTGGACTGCGTGCTTAATTTCAGCGGCGAAAGAGACCAGGAATTCAGAGTTATACGCTCATATAAAAACCGTTTCGGTACTACCAGCGAAATCGGTGCCTTTACTATGGAAGCTGCAGGTCTTAAAGAGGTAAAGGATATTTCAGCAACATTCCTTGAAACCAGAGAAGAAATGTCCGAAGGCTCCGTAACGGCGGCAATTTATGAAGGAAGCAGGCCTGTGATGTTCGAAATACAGGCTTTGGTTTCACCTGCCAATGTGGGTTTTGCGCGCAGAACTTCTGTGGGAATCGACAATTCCAGACTGAATATGATCCTGGCTGTCATGGAAAAAATTGCAGGACTTCCCCTTATGAATCAGGACGTTTATGTAAATGTAGTGGGTGGGCTCAGGCCTGACGGCACGTCAACTGATCTGGCGGCAGCCCTGGCCATTTACTCATCATATAAAAGGGCTGTGCCGGCGAAACGTACTCTGGCAGTAGGAGAAGTAGGGCTCACAGGAGACCTGCGATCTGTTCAGAATGCAGAAAAAATTGCAAAAGAAGCAGCACGTCTGGGATACGAAAAAATTATTATGCCAAAAAGAAACGCTGATAAAATCGGAGCATCCATCGGAGCATGCCGTATCATCAGCGCAAAAAATATTCAGGAGGCATTTGAAGCGTTCACCTCCTGAATTAATAATCGGTTATGAGACAGGTAATTGCCTGTCTTTTTTTATTTTCTTGCCATGTCAAGTTCAAACCAGAAAGTTGAGCCCTTGCCTACTTTGCTTTCAACACCGTAATTTGCACGGTGAAGAGTAAGCAGTTCTTTTACTATTGCCAGGCCAAGGCCGCTGCCGCTGGTAGGACGGACATAGTTGGTGCTTGTTTTATAGTATCTGTCCCAGATGTGAGGGAGCTCTTCGGCCTTGATGCCGGGACCGTAGTCAGTTACTTCCACAAGACATTTCTGTCCGGTACGCTTGATGTTGACAATGATGGTTTTATCCTCGCCGCAGTACTTGATAGCGTTGCCTGTCAGATTGGAGAGAACCTGCTCTATACGTTTTTTGTCTGCATAGACAATGCATTCCTTAGGAGTATTGAATACAAAATTATATCCTTCTTGTTCCTGCAGAACTTCGTAGGATGCAAGAATGGAAGCGGCCACCGATGAAATATCGAAAGCTTCTTTTTCCAGCACGATTTTGTGGGTATTCATAGCGGAAAGGGATGTCATATCACTTACAAGCTGGCTCATACGCAGGCTTTCGTCTATGATAACCTGAAGATGGGCGTTGCGCTTTTCCGGGTTGTCACCGGAAAGGTCACGGATCATTTCGGCGTAGGAACGTATCATAGTCAGCGGTGTTTTCAGGTCATGAGAAACATTGGCTACCAGGTCTTTCTGCCGGGTATCTGCCATACCAAGCTCGTAAGCGGTGGTATTGAGAGTAAGGGCAAGGTTGTTGATTTCCGAATAGGAACCGCCTTCAAATTTTACATTATAATCACCTTTACCCATACGCCTTGCAGTAGCCGTTATATTTTTTATAGGCCTTGAAATCCTGGTTGAAAAGAAAAGCGCTATGAGAAATGCGCTGACCAGTGCAATGACTGTTACACTCATAAGCTGGTTTTTCAGAATGTTGACGGTAGAATCAACCGGGTACAGCGGTGAAAAAATATAGAGGTACACTTCCTGGCCCGGAGTTTTGTCAAGGAACTGTCCGTAGGCCAGAGTGCTGTATTCCTCATAGCTTGTACCAAATTCAAAATGCACAGCATTATTGGTGTCACGCTCCTGCGCAAGAGCTTCTTTCAGTCTTGGAATCTGGCTCTCGTATCTGTATATAGGCATTGTAGTTTCTTGCTCAGGTGTAAAAAGCAGGAGTGTTCCGCCGGCTTCCATAAGTACATACATGTCGTTGCGGACATAGAGCTCCTGAATAGACTCGGTGAGCTGAGTGTCATTCCTGATGTATGCCATATTAAGTGCTGAGGCTACTTTGCTTACTTCATTTATTTTCATGGCTTCGTAGCCGTGATTGAGAAAAAGGACCTGAAGCCCCCAGATAAGGGAGATTATAAGGGCGACAACCAGCATGAAACAGAGCCAGAGGCGGAATTTTATGCTTTTAAAGTCAAATCTAATTTTCGAACTCAAATTTATAACCTACCCCTCTGAGTGTCACGATGTAGTCTCTGTAAGGACCTAAATTGTTACGTAAATTTTTGATATGCGTATCGATGGTTCTGTCATCACCGAAGAAGTCATAACCCCAGATGTCAGATAGCAGTTTGTCTCTGGAAAGAGCAATATTTCTGTTTTCCACCAGATAGAAAAGAAGGTCATATTCCTTAGGAGTCAGATCTACTTTCTGTCCGTCTACGGAAACTGTTCTTGCTGCCATGTTGATTTCCAGACCGTTGAACTTCATGGAGGTCTGCTGAGGAGCAGCGGAAGTTTTCTTTCTGGAAAGAACTGCATTGATTCTTGCCATCAGTTCCTTAGGGCTGAAAGGCTTTACAACGTAGTCGTCGATGCCCAGTTCGAATCCGAACAGTTTATCGTATTCTTCACCTCTTGCAGAAAGCATGATGATAGGAATGTCCTTGATTTTGCGGATTTCCTTGCATGCAGAAAAACCGTCAAGTTTAGGCATCATAATATCCATAACGATTAAATCGTAGTCGTTGAGTTTGCAAAGGCCTACTGCACTCATGCCGTCTTCGGCTTCGGTAACTTCGTAGCCGCTGAATTCGGCATATTCTTTGATTACCTCGCGGATTTTCGGTTCGTCATCTACCACTAAAATTTTATACATGGGAATCCTCCTTTGTATTAATATAGTTTAATATAATTTCATTTCTTGTAATTACACCTATTTTACCACGTTTACGCGGGATTTTATAGTGGATGGGTGAATTTTGTGTGAATTTAAGGGTCTTTCTTGACGGGGGCCCCGAATTCTTTTATACTAGAATTACAGATATAGAATGGAGGTACTATGTCGTGTTTTCAGTGGGTGATAAAGTTGTTTACCCGATGCATGGTGCAGGAACCATTCAGGGTATAGAAGAAATGAAAATCCTGGGTGAAAAGAAGCAGTACTACATTTTTAAACTGCCTTGCAGTGACATTAATATTATGATGCCGGTGGATTCCGGTGAGATGGTCGGCGTCAGAGATATTGTGGCAAAAGAGGTCATTGAAGATGTGGTGGATTTACTGCGGTCTGAAAGTACTCCGATGCAGAAAAACTGGAGCCGCAGGCACCGTGAAAACACTGAAAAACTCAAGACCGGCGATATACTGCAGGTTGCTGAGGTGGTCAGAAATCTTATGAGAATGGACAGGGTAAGGGGGCTTTCTGCAGGAGAGCGGAAGCTTATGTACACTGCACGTCAGATTCTTACAAGCGAAATGATTCTGGCCGGCGATATGACTGAAGACGAAGCTGTAAAGTTAATTGAAGAATCCGTATAACTTTGCCCAAATATTTAAGTTATCAGGGGATTCCGGCTTCGGAATATCTGTAATATTTTTTGAGGAAAGGAGGAAGAAAAATGATGAAAAGACTTTTCAGAGGCTTTTTTACGTTGGTAGGCGCGCTTATCGGCTTTGAACTTTTCGAACTTACCAGATTTTTGCTGGAAAAGTTCGCTGGTTATGGGGAAATTACAGGCAAGACTGCCGTATGGACCGGAGCTACTTTTGTTTTTATTTTCGGAATTATTTTTTATAATATTGCACCAGCGCTTACACGTAAAAGCCGGAAAGTTGCAGCAACAATTGAAAATGATCTGCAGAGCGTTTCCACATATGCTCTCATAGGCGGCACAGTTGGTCTGGTAGTAGGTCTGGTAATTGCCTACCTTCTTACTCAGATTTATCAGGATGTAATCACTCAGCCGTCTCTTTATCTGACAGTGACAATACTGATTTACGGTATTATGGCATTTATCGGAACTGTTGTGGGAAGCAAAAAAGGCGGCGAACTGCTCAGCCTGCTTGCAATTTCCAAAAAAGAGCAGCAGGTAAAAAATATCGCCGATGAAAACAGCTACGGATATAATGCTAAAGAAAAGAAATCGGCAAGAGTTCCTAAAATTCTGGATACAAGCGTTATTATTGACGGACGAATTCTTGAAATCATGAAAACAGGCTTTCTTGAAGGGCCTATAGTAATTCCGGAATTTGTTCTGGTAGAACTGAGACATATTGCTGATTCCTCAGATGCTCTCAAGAGAAACCGGGGACGGAGAGGCCTTGATATTCTCAACAAGATTCAGACTGAGTATGGCATTGAAATATACAACACTGATTCAGAAAAAGCACTGAAGGAAATTCCGGAAGTTGATGTCAAGCTGCTGAAGCTGGCACAGATTATGAAAGGAAAAGTGGTAACCAATGATTTTAACCTTAACAAGGTTGCACTGATAAAAGGAATTCCGGTACTCAATATAAACGAGCTTGCCAATGCACTTAAGCCGATGGTTATTCCTGGTGAGACTATGAATGTAACCCTTATCAAACAAGGCAAGGAACACAATCAGGCTATTGCTTATCTGGATGACGGTACTATGATTGTAGTGGAAGACGGCCGCAAATATATCGGCCAGACTCTGGACATCAATGTAACAAGTGTGCTGCAGACTGCGGCAGGCAGAATGATATTCGGCAAAGTGAAATAAAGAGGAAATCTGGTGTATAAAGAAAAACAAGTAACAGCAATTGTGGTCGCTGCCGGAAAGGGAACACGGTTCGGCGGCGACCTGCCAAAACAATTTTTGAATATAGGGAAGGAAACGGTTCTGGAAAAGTCTGTAGGGGCTTTTGAGGCGCACCCTTGCGTAGATAATATCCTGGTGGTGACCAATGGTGATTTCATGGCGTTTTGCAGCAGCTTGTGCAGCAGGTTCACAAAGGTCACAGAGGTTATTGCAGGTGGGGCTCAGCGTCAGGATTCAGTGATGGAAGGCCTTAAAAAGACCGGAAACGGACTGGTTTTAATTCATGACGCAGCACGGCCTTTTGTAAGCATGGAAGTTATTGACAGAGTCCTCAAAGGGGCTTATAATCAAGGTGCCTGTGTTCCTTGCGTTGCTGTAAAAGACACAATCAGACAGGTTTATGAAGGGTCTTGCGGGCAGGCTTCCAGAACTCTGGAAAGAGCTGCTCTGTTTGGTGTGCAGACGCCGCAGGGCTTTGAAACAGAACTTCTTGAAGAGGCTTTTACAAAGGCATATGAAGAGGGCTTTTATGGTACAGATGATGCCAGTCTGGTGGAAAGACTGGGCCGCCCGGTGACCATTGCAGAAGGTGACTATGCGAATATAAAGATCACGACCAGAGAAGACCTTCCCAAGGAGGATAAAATGATGGATATGAGAGTAGGCACGGGCTATGACGTGCACCAGCTGGTTGAGGGCCGGAAACTTTTTCTGGGAGGAGTTGAGATTCCTCATGACAGAGGCCTTCTGGGACATTCCGACGCGGATGTTCTGCTCCATGCGCTGATGGACGCACTGCTTGGTGCGGCTGCAATGGGCGATATCGGCAGGCATTTTCCTGACAGCGACCAGCAGTATAAGGGGATTTCCAGTGTGAAACTGCTGGAACATGTAAAAACGTTAATAGGCGATGCAGGTTTCAAGGTGGGTAATGTGGACGTGACAGTCATGGCCCAGAAACCAAAAATCGCTCCATATATACCGCATATGAGAGAATGCATTGCGGAAACACTGGGTATTGAGATTGAGAGAGTAAATGTAAAAGGCACCACTACCGAAAAACTGGGTTTTGTGGGCCGTGAAGAGGGAATTGCTGCGGAAGCAGTTTGTATACTTTACAGATAATCGGAGGAAAGACAATGAAATTATCACAGATGCACTTAAAAACACTGAGGGAAGTTCCAAACGAAGCTGAAATCCCTAGCCATATCCTGCTCCTCAGAACAGGAATGATCAGAAAACTGGTTTCCGGTATTTACGGTTTCATGCCTCTCGGATGGAGATCCATCAGAAAAATCGAAGATATTATCAGACAGGAAATGGACGCCAAGGGCGGCCAGGAAATCCACATGTCTGCAATCCAGCCGGCAGAACTCTGGCAGGAATCCGGCAGATGGTACGCTTACGGACCGGAAATGTGGAGAGTAAAGGACAGAAACGGCCGTGACTTCTGTCTGGGACCAACACACGAAGAAGTTTTCACAGATATTATAAGAAATGACGTATCATCTCACAGACAGCTTCCTCTGAACCTTTATCAGATTCAGACCAAGTACAGAGATGAAGCAAGACCTAGATTCGGTCTCATGAGATCCAGAGAATTCATCATGAAGGACGCTTACTCCTTCGACAGAGATTTCGAAGGCCTTGACAAGAGCTACGATGATATGTACGACGCATATACTAAGATTTTCACAAGATGCGGGCTCACTTTCAGACCTGTAGAAGCTGATACAGGTGCAATCGGCGGAAGCAACTCACACGAATTCACTGCACTTTCTGAAGTTGGTGAATCTGAAATCGCATACTGCGAAAAGTGTTCCATGGCAGCTACAACTGAAAGAGCTGAGTGCGTTGATGCTCCTGCTCAGGACGATGTTGAAATGCTTCCTATGGAAGAAGTTCATACACCTGGAACTAAAACAATCGAAGAAGTTGCAAACTTCCTCGGTATGGACCAGAGACAGACAATCAAAGCTCTTCTTTTCGTAACTTATGACGAAGAAGGCAAGGAAAACGGCTACGTTGCAGCTTTCGTAAGAGGCGACAGAGAACTGAACATGACTAAGCTGGTAAATGCCCTTAACATTCCTGAGCACGCAATCGAATTTGCTGACGAAGAAAAGATGGGAGCAGCATGCGGCTGCGTAGGCGGTTTCACAGGACCTCAGGGACTTCACGACTGTAAGATTGTTGTGGACAGCGAACTTGTCGGCCTCAAGAACCTTTGTGCAGGTGCAAACAAGACTGACCACCATGTTAAGAATGTCAATTATGGCAGAGATTATAAGGGTGACATTGTAGTTGACCTCAAGACACTGAAGGTTGGCGATCCTTGTCCTGTATGCGGAGCTCCTGTAAAGCACGCAAGAGGTATCGAAGTTGGTCAGGTATTCAAGCTGGGAACTAAATACTCCAAAGCAATGGGCGCGACTTACAAAGATGAAAACCAGAAGGATCAGGACATCGTAATGGGCTGCTACGGTATCGGGGTAACAAG
>JAFQHT010000022.1 GCA_017397825.1 Bacillota bacterium
GACTAGCAATCTTTGCAATTTCCATCAATCCGCCGTCCGTTATCTGGAAGCTTAACATGTTTGCTTTCGGCGGCCTGGAAAGCGCCTTTGTGTGGGTGTTCTTAATGGGGCTTTTCCGGAAAAAAGCCAATAAAACCGGTGCTGCAGCATCCATGATATGCGGCACGCTGGTATACTGCGTGACTATGGCTCTTGGCTTTAAAATTGCAGGAATTCACCAGATTCTAATAGGTATTCTTGTCTCTCTGGCAGCCATGATTATCGGCTCACACCTTGGCAAAAAGACCGACGACCAGATTCTGAACATATATTTTTAGTTTTGCAGATAATTTATATCATTACATAAAAAAGGACTGCTGACAGTCCTTTTTTTATCATTTTAAATGTAACTATAATCTTGCAAATTCAGTATATATTGCCTGGATTGCAGGTATATAGTCTGCCCCGTCTACACCGATAAGCATACTGATTTTAGCCGCTCCATGGTCGATAAGGCGAATGTTGATTTTACGCTTTGAAAGTGCACTGAGAACTTTCAGTGCAATTGAAGGCGAACTTGAAAGCTGTCGTCCTACAATGGCAATCATTGCAATATCGTGGTCAAAGGAAAGGGATGCCGGCTGAATTCTTTCTCTGATCTCTTCTGAAAGCTCTGCTTCACAGGCTTTTACCTGCTCTTCCGAGGCCACAATTGTCAGCGAATCAATACCAGAAAGCATGTTCTTTACATTAATATTATATTCTGCAAAAATCTTCAGAATCTCTGTCCTGAGCTGAGGAACCTCATTGAGGCGATCTCTTTCGATAGAGATTGTGGTGTTTTTCTTTTTGCCGGAAATACCTGTGATTTCCAGTTTGCTCTGGAAATAATCTGCATTATTGACAATCAGAGTTCCTGCATCATCCGGGCGGTCTGTATTTCTTATATTGATTGGAATTCCAAGCTTTACAACCGGAAATACAGTTTCTTCATGAAGCACCGCAGCTCCCATATATGAAAGTTCACGAAGTTCCTTATATGTAATAACAGGCACGCTGAGAGGATTGTCTACAATGCGCGGATCGGCCATGAGGAAACCTGAAACGTCTGTCCAGTTTTCATAAATATCTGCTCCGGCAACAGCCGCAACAATAGCTCCGGTAATATCTGAACCGCCACGTGAGAAAGTTTTTATCTTTCCGTCAGGGCCGCATCCGTAGAAACCCGGAATTACAGCTTTTTCATGTTTCGCAAGAGCTGCCCCCAGAGCTGTTCTGGTCTTTTCTTCGTCATACTGGCCTTCTTCATCAAACCAGATGGTTCCTTCTGCATCCACAAAATCATAACCTGTAAATGCTGCCATAATGCGGGCATTGAGGTATTCCCCGCGGCTCAGGATGTAGTCGTTATTTTCAGGATTTCCAAGGGCTGAGGAAATTTTTTCGAATTCTCCGTCAATGTCCACTTTAACCCCCAGACTACGCACAAGAACTTTATACCTGGACTGAATTCTGGCCAGAATATCCTCTGCTTCTGCCCTGTCCTTCTTTTCGGTACAGGCAATAAGCATGTCAGTTACTTTGGTGTCATCGGCAGAACGCTTGCCCGGTGCACTGACTACCACATAGCGGCGGGCATCTTCAGCCTTGATAATTTCAGCACATTTTCTGAACTGGGCTGCATCAGCAAGAGAAGTTCCGCCGAACTTTGCAGCCTTAAGGTCCATTCTGGCATCAGTCTGGAACATTGAGCGCAGAGACTCGTTGTTAATCTGCGTAATATCATACTGAGTTGTCTGATATACGAAATAGTTGAGCCAGTTGGAATAAAGCAGGTTTGCACATGAACGCCACTTGACCACAGGCTCTCTGGTATCGTCATCATCAGGGTAGTAATTGCAAGGAACCTTAGGATTGAGTCCTGCTTTTTTGTCCCTGACATACTCTTTTTCGAGGGTATCTCCATCGTATTCTGAATGACCCATTACGAAAATCTGGCGGTCGTCCGCTGATTTGCACACATATACGCCGGCCTCTTCAGAGCTGGAAACAATTTTAAGTTCTGGCACATCTTCGATATCTTCACGGTAGACAGTAGTATTTCTTGAATGAGGCACATAGAATTCGTCATCAAATCCTCTGAAAAGCATGCCATGCTTATAATCAAGTTTATGTTTATACACACCGCTGAGTTTTTCAGGCAGGCGGTGCTTCTGAATTCCGTAATGGTAATAAAGTCCCGCCTGGGCGCCCCAGCAAATGTGGAAAGTACTGTGAACGTGGCGTTTGCTCCATTCCATGATTTCACAGAGCTCGTCCCAGTATTCAACCTCCTCGAATTCAAGCAGTTCAACCGGTGCACCTGTGATGATGAACCCGTCATAATTCTTATGCTTTATCTGGTCAAAGGTCTTATAAAAAGCAATCATATGCTCTTCAGAAGTGTTGGAAGCCTTGTGAGTGCTTGTCTGCAGCAGCTCCAGCTCAACCTGCAGCGGAGTATTTCCCAGCAGTCTGGTAAGCTGTGTTTCTGTGTCAATTTTTGTCGGCATAAGATTGAGAATCAGAATCTGCAGCGGACGGATATCCTGAGTCATTGCACGGGTATCTGTCATCACGAAAACATTTTCTGCAGTCAGCGTTTCAATAGCCGGCAGATTATTAGGAACTTTTATAGGCATTCTTTCCTACCCTCCGTTAAACTATAAAATATAGAAATACATGATGCAGGCATTGATAATTCCGATGGTTATCCCTGCAAGAACCTGCACCGGAGTATGACCCACCAATTCTTTAAGCTTCATTTCGGGGAGCTTATCCTCCGTAAACAGACTGAAAGTTCTGATAATTTCATTTATCATCTGGGCCTGTTTCCCTGTTTCAAGACGCACACCCATGGCATCGTGGCAAACGATTATAGCCAGAATTCCGGTGACCGCAAATTCAAAAGATCCAGCACCATAAGTGAGGAACGCAATTGCTGCCAGAGAGGACACAGTTGCTGAATGGCCGCTTGGCATACCGCCGTCACCAAAAAGTCTTTCCCAGTCAAGTTTTTTATTAATCACTGCATTGATAACCACTTTAAGGACCTGAGCAGTAAACCAGGAAACAAGAGGCACCACAAAGAAAGGATTTCCAATAAGGTCTGATAACCAGTTCATAACATGTACCTCTCTTATTCTTCTTTCATCTTTTCAATGAACCATCTGAAAACTCTGGCCGTAAGACCCCAGATAACTTTGTCGCCATAATGGTAAATATATATGTCCTGTTTACCTACACGCCATTTATAATCGCTGCGGATTCCGTTTTCTTCATAAGGAAAATCTGTAGTGTCCTGGACAATCTTTCCGGTATATACTACAGGCTCATTTTCAATAAAAAATCTTACGGGAACCGTAAATATTTCCGCAACTTCTGCTGTATTGATCACAGCATTTTCAATGGAACTTTCACTGACAATTCCCACAACTGTGTGCATGGTAATTCTGTTGACTTCAAGAATTGAGTCAAACTGACCCAGAACCTCTACATCAGTAATTCCAATCTCTTCAGCAGTTTCACGAAGGACGCATTCGATTATATTTTCGCCGGGTTCGATTTTTCCGCCAGGAAAACAAACATCTCCCGGCTGGCGTATTCCTTCTGCCCTTTTTTCAAACAAAAAATGAAGTTCGCCATCTTTTTCCACAAGAGGAATCAGAACAGCAAATTCCTTTTTATCACCTATTACGCCCGGCTTGCGGCCTTCCATTTTCGTTCTTATAGTTTCAAGTTCCATCATAAATCAATAAATCCTTTTCACTGTATATTAAATAAGGCGATGGTTGCCCATCGCCCGGTATTTTTAAGCAATTAATTTAAGATTTCGCATCCTTCAAAGTTAACGCCAACCATTTCCTCTTTTTCAGCACTGATGCTTACTACGAAGTCCATTCCATAGTTCTTGGAGATGTCCTTGAGTCTGTCAATGAATTCTGGAAGGTCGCTCATCTTGAAATCAGCATGCTTTAAGATGCTGTCGATAAAGATTGTTTCGATATCGTGGTCAGAACTGATAATTCCGTAAAGGAATCCGATGTATTCGTCACTGTTTGTAACGTGTTCAAAGTCTTCCATGCAAATAACTCTGATTCTGTATTTTAAATCATACATCAATCTCTGATTCTTGTTGATGAAGATAATGCTTCCTCTGCTTGTTTCGATGGACTCATTAGCAATGTCGATCATCTGCTTAGTCTTGCCGCTGCCTTTGTGTCCTACTAATAATTTAACCATAGTAATCGCCTCCTAAATATTTTTGCTCATTTTGCTTATAGTCTAGTATTTGTATCATTATACAACAAAACTTCCACTCTTTCAACCTTTATTTAACTATACTTGCATGCATTTTTTACAGTGCATCATTATGGGCATTGAGCCTGAGCTGACCACATGCTGCATCAATATCATCGCCCAGTTCACGTCTTATTGTAGCCGGCACACCCTTTGCCTCCAGAATCTTCTGGAATTCGATAGCTGAAGATTTGGAACTTGTCTCAAAACCTGTCTCTTTTACCACATTGAGAGGTATCAGGTTCACATGACAAAGCATTCCGCGCAGAAGTCCTGCCAGCGCTGCTGCATCTTTCGGTCCGTCGTTTACGCCTTTTACAAGAGTGTACTCGAAGGTTACACGGCGGGAAGTTGCCTGTCCGTATTCTCTGCAGGCTGCAATAAGCTGCTCCATAGGATAAGCCTTGTTCACAGGCATCATGCTGCTTCTTGCTTCGTTGTTTGTAGCATGGAGTGAAATTGCCAGATTCACCTGAGGAAAATCCTCACCGAACCTGCTTATCATCGGAACCACCCCGCAGGTGGAAACTGTAATGTTTCTCATGCCTATGTTCAGGCCGTTCTTATCATTTATAATTCTGATGAAAGCAGCCACATTGTCGTAATTGTCAAAAGGCTCGCCTGTGCCCATTATTACCACATGACTGATTCGCTCGCCGGTGTCTTTTTCGGCTGCCAGAATCTGTCCCGCAATTTCGCCGGGAGTCAGGTTTCTCAGAAGTCCGCCAAGTGTGGATGCGCAGAACTTACAGCCCATGCGGCAGCCTACCTGTGAAGATACGCAGATTGAGTTGCCGAATTTATACTTCATAAAAACGCTCTCGATGGCGTTGCCGTCCTTCAGACCGAAAAGATACTTGCGTGTACCATCCAGCTTTGACTGCTGTACCTTAAGAATCTGCGGCAGTCCGATTTCTGCTGTTTCAGCAAGTTTTTCCCGGAGAACTGCCGGTACATTGGACATTTCATCAAAACTGCTCACACCTTTATAAAGCCAGCCAAAAACCTGCTTGGCACGGAACTTCGGCTGCCCCATATCCGACAGCAGCTGCTCCATTTTATTTAGTTCAAGATCGAGTAAATTAATCATTTTTCTCTCCAAAATCATAAAAAAGAATGAATTCAGTATAACATAAATTCTTTTGCTTGACTAGAAGTCAAATTTAAGATATTCTATATTGGGAATATGTTTTCGGACTTAACATTTTCAGAATGTTTTGGATATGAAAAACGGTGCGGCAATTGACTTTACGATTGCCGTACCGTTTTGTTTTTTGCTATTTCTTTTTCAGCTGATACGCAATTCTGGCAGATCCATCATCTACATAAATAATTCCGCATCTTGTGAATCCCTGCTTGGCAATTGCCCCCTGCATAGGAATATTATCTGCATGTGTGTCGATTCTTACATTGTCAGTCATGCCGAAACAGAAAGGCAGGCTTTTTTCAAGGAGCCCCTTAATTGTACAGTCATTTGCCATTCTGTGAATAGTGCCGTAAGGCTCATCATTAAGCCATGCGCCATCTTCAATCACTTCGTATGTTGGATCATCGCCCAGTATAAAGGCAAAGGCTCCGTGGAGCTTTCCGTCTTCCTTACCCTCGCTGACATAAAAATGTCCCTTAGTAATATCATCTTCTATAAGTTTTCTTCTTGGGTATCCGTCTATCCACTGATTAGGATTGCCTGTGTCCACCATGAACTGGCGGGCAACTTCGTAAATCTCCATTATGCGGTCTATATCTTTAAATTCAGCTTTTCTGAAAATCATATTCTTTCCTCCTGTTCTTTTTTTAAAATTATACCAACACACACACTGCATGTCAAACACGCAAAAACAGCCCTGCACGAGGCGAAGGCTGCTTCCGCATAAATATAAATATTAGAAAAGTTCTTCTTGTGTTGTAATTCCGATACCTGCTGCCGCCAGTGCCGCTTCTGCTGCATCATTGTCAGGAACACGGATAATCAGGCAAGCTTCACCAGGTTTCTGGAGAAGGAATGCGTAAGCGTATTCCAGGAAAATTTCTGCGTCTGCAAGGACTTTAAGAATCTTTGCAAGACCTCCTGTCTTGTCGTCCATCTTTACAGCAAGCACTTCAGTTACTGTGTAAGTGTTGCCGTGGTCGTGGAGAATCTGTGCCGCTTTTTCCACATCTTCAACGATGATTCTCAGGATGCCGAAATCGCTTGTATCTGCGATGGAAAGTGCGCGCAGGTTGATGCCGTTGTCAGCAAGAAGGGTTGTAACTTCTGACAGGAGACCTGCCTGGTTTTCTACGAAAACTGAAATCTGTTTAACGCTCATTTTAGTACCTCCCATTAGTATAATTTTCTCTTGTCAACTACACGTACTGCCTTACCTTCGGAACGCTGGATTGACTTAGGTGCCATCAGGTGAACCTTAGCTACGATGCCAAGCATTGCCTTGAGAGCTGCAACCAGTTCTTTTTCCATAGCAGTAACTTCACGTACTGTATCTGTAAACTTTTCAGGCGGCATTTCCACATTGATATCGAAAGTATCTGTGTTGTTTACACGGTCTACGATAATCTGGTAGTTTGGCGGGAAGCCCTGTGCCAGAAGTACTGATTCGATCTGAGACGGGAATACGTTGACACCTCTGATGATAAGCATGTCGTCGGATCTGCCCATTGGCTTGGTCATCTTTACGTGAGTTCTGCCGCAGGAACATTTTTCTCTGGATAAAACGCAGATGTCACGTGTTCTGTATCTTAACAGCGGGAATGCTTCCTTTGTGATGCTTGTGAATACTAATTCGCCCTTTTCGCCTTCAGGGAGAACTTCACCTGTTTCAGGATTGATGATTTCTGCGATGAAGTGGTCTTCGTTGATGTGCATACCAGTCTGTGCCTCACATTCGAAGGAAACACCAGGGCCGGAGATTTCTGTGAGACCATAGATATCGTAAGCCTTGAGGCCAAGGGATTTTTCGATATCGCGTCTCATTTCTTCTGTCCACGCTTCTGCACCGAAGATGCCTGCCTTCAGTTTAAGTTTGTCAGTGATGCCCATTTCCTTTGCGGATTCTCCAAGATATGCCGCATAGGATGGTGTACAGCAAAGGATTGTGGAACCCAGGTCAGTCATGAACTGGAGCTGTCTTTCTGTGTTGCCGGATGACATTGGAAGTGTAAGGCAGCCAACTTTATGTGAACCGCCGTTGAGTCCCGGACCGCCTGTGAAAAGGCCATAGCCATAACTTACATGGCACACATCGTTTTCATCTCCGCCTACTGCCATGATTGCTCTTGCACAGCATTCTTCCCAGAGATCAATGTCGTGCTGAGTGTAGAAAGCAACAACTCTCTTACCTGTTGTACCGGATGTTGACTGAATACGTACACATTCGCTGAGAGGTTTTGCCAGAAGTCCGTAAGGATAACATTCTCTCAGGTCGTCCTTTGTTATAAAAGGAAGTTTGTGCAGGTCGTCTGCTGATTTGATGTCTTCAGGTGTAACGCCTGCTGCTTCCATCTTTGCTCTGTAATAAGGAACATTGTCCCATACGTGTTTTACTTGTTTAACCAGTCTTTCATCCTGCCACTGGCGGATCTGTTCACGGCTGGCACATTCAATTTCGGGCTGATAATACTTAGTCACTTTTTTTGTTTCCTTTCGTGTTAGAATGATTTACTTTTTTCCCAGTGCAAATGCTTTTTTATTGAGCTCCAGGAATTTAGGCGGAACACATGCCTCGATTGCCTTCATCCACGCATCTTCTGAAATGTCAAAGTATTTTGAAAGGCGGCCCATAAGAACCAGGTTCACTGCTTTGGAGCTTCCTGCTTCTTCTGCCAGTTCCAGCGCATCAATCGCATCGATTTCTGCACCAAGGGCTTCCATCTTTTTGACGAGGTCCTTCGGATATTCCATGGCACCTGTAATTACAGGCATAGGGTCTGTCTCGTGAAGGTTGGTGATTATCCGGCCATCTGGTCTGAGATATTCCAGCCATCTTGCTGCTTCAAGCTTTTCAAAAGAAACAATATAGTCTGCTTCGCCTTTATCAATAATCGGTGAGTAAACTTTTTCACCGAATCTGACATATGTTACTACGCTGCCGCCTCTCTGGCTCATGCCGTGAACTTCGGAAACTTTCACGTCATAGCCTTCAGAAAGAAGGAGCTTTCCGAGAGTTTTGCTGGCAAGGAGTGTTCCCTGTCCGCCTACTCCCACGATCATTATGTTTGTAGTCTTATTCATTTCCGCATCCTCCTTCCTAAGCTTCCTCAATGGCATTGTACGCACAAAGCTGCTTGCATACGCCGCATCCCACACATGTGGTGTGGTCTACTACGCACTGTCCTTTTCTGAAACTGATTGACGGACAGCCGATGTTCATACATGCTTTGCATCCCACGCATTTTGTCGGATTGATGTTCAGTGGTGGCTGCGGTTTTACACTCTTCAGGAGAACGCAAGGTCTGCGGCTGATGATAACTGATGGTTCTTCAGCGGCAAGTTCTTCCTTAAGTGCCTCATTTGTTTCCTTAAGATTGTAAGGGTCTACTACAGTTACTCTGTTGATGCCCATTGCTCGGCAAAGAGCTTCCAGATCAATTTTACCTGCAGGTTCTCCCTTTATTGTATATCCGGTAGTAGGATTATGCTGATGTCCTGTCATACCGGTAATTGAGTTATCTAAAATAATTACTGTTGAGTTGGACTGATTGTATGCAATGTTTGCCAGGCCTGTCATGCCGGAGTGCATGAAAGTGGAGTCACCGATAACTGCTACGCTGTTCTTTTCGGCTTCTTCGCCCAGAGCCTTATTAAAACCATGAAGACCACTGATGGAAGCCCCCATACAAAGGGTTGAATCCATTGCATTGAGCGGAGCAGCTGCACCCAGTGTGTAACATCCGATATCGCCCAGTACATTACATCTGTTTCTCTTAAGTGTGAAGAACAGTCCTCTGTGCGGACATCCAGGGCACATTACAGGAGGTCTTAAAGGAATTTCTTCGTCGAGCTTATTGCCTGCGTCAATCTGGTGACCAAGCTTTTCAGCAACCAGGTTCTGTGAAAACTCGCCAATCATAGGGAAAATATCCTTGCCTTCAACCTTGATTCCCAGCGCTTCGCAGTGTTCTTCAATGAACGGATCCAGTTCTTCGATTACAACCAGGCGGTCAACCTTGGATGCAAAATCTTTGATTTTCTGAACCGGCATAGGCCATGCCATGCCCAGTTTAAGGATAGAAGCTTTTTCTCCGAAAACTTCCTTTGCATACTGGTAGCTTGTGGATGATGTGATAATTCCAAGTGAAGCATCACCCATTTCCACACGGTTGATATCAGCTGTTTCTGCGTATTCAATAAGGTCAAGTGTACGCTGTTCAACAACCGGATGACGTTTCTTGGCGTTGCCCGGCAGCATAACGTACTTCTGAATGTTCTTTTTATAAGGCTGTGCTTCCGGAACTACTCTTTCAGAAGTTTCCACCACGCTCTGTGAGTGGGAAACTCTGGTACACATCTTCAGTAATACAGGTGTGTCGTACTTTTCGGAAAGCTCCATTGCCAGTTTGGTAAATTCAAGAGACTCTGCAGAATCAGATGGTTCCAGCATAGGAATCTTGGAAGCTCTGGCATAGTGTCTTGAGTCCTGTTCATTCTGTGATGAGTGCATTGCAGGGTCATCAGCAACGGCGATTACGCAGCCGCCGCCCACTCCAGTATAAGACATTGTAAACACAGGGTCTGCAGCAACATTGAGGCCAACATGCTTCATGGCTGCAAAGCTTCTCTTTCCTGCAAGGGAAGCGCCGAAAGCAACTTCCACAGCAACCTTTTCATTAGGTGCCCACTCGCAATATATTTCATCAAATTTAGCACATTCTTCTGTAATTTCGGTACTTGGTGTTCCCGGATAGCTGGAAACAACCTGGCAGCCGGCCTCATAAAGACCTCTTGCAACTGCTGCATTACCAAGCATCAATTCTTTCATATGTAAACTCCTTTTCCTACCCTCGATTGACAAGAGCACATACGGTTTTCAGGGGTAAATTTCCCCACAAACATCGTTGTCTTCGCTCACCATAGCCACCACTATGCCTCGCTCATCCGCCTTGCCCGTGAAGAAATTTTCTCCCTGAAAACTCTTCGACTTGACAGGCAGAAATTTTACCGGTGGCAAGGCCGCAGGACGACAGCTTGCTGGTTGCAAGCTTAGGACGAGAACGCTGTCACCGGTAAAATTTATACTGCTCAAGCGTGTGTGTCCTTGTCAATCGAGGGTTGATTTATGTATGCAATTGTAGCACTTTGAAAGTGGGTTGTAAACAGTATATTTCAATGTTTTTAAAAATTTTCTGAAAATTCCGAATTTTTGTTGACATTACATTAAATATAAGTTAAATTAATATTAGTAAAAATTATGAATGGAGAAATTATATGCCTATTACTGACTTTTTAGAAAGAAACAGCCGCGATTTCGGCGATGATGTATGTCTGGTTGAAGTAAACCCTGAGCGTAAGGAAGCACGCCGTGTGACATGGCGTGAATATGAACTTATCGAATCATCTTCATCAGAATATTATAGAAATGAAATTACCTGGGCGGTGTTTGATGAAAAGGCAAACCGTTTTGCCAACCTTCTCATCAGCCGCGGAATCAAAAAAGGTGACAAGGTTGCTATCCTTCTCATGAACTGCCTGGAGTGGCTCCCTATTTACTTTGGTATCCTCAAGACAGGCGCCCTGGCAGTCCCTCTCAACTTCCGTTACACCGCTGAAGAAATCAAATACTGTATCAACAAGGCAGATGTGGACATCCTTCTCTTCGGCCCTGAATTCATCGGCCGTATTGAATCAATCTCCGACGATATCAGCAGAGGCCGCCTGCTCTACTTCGTAGGCGAAAACTGCCCTTCCTTCGCAGAAGATTACGCTACAGCCACTTCCAACTGCTCAAGCCGCAAACCTAACGTGCAGCTGACAAACAAAGACGATGCAGCCATTTACTTCTCATCCGGCACAACCGGCTTTCCAAAAGCAATTTTACATAACCACGAAAGTCTGGAACATTCATGCAAGGTTGAAGCTGCCCATCATCAGCAGACAAAAGACGATGTTTTCCTCTGCATCCCGCCTCTTTACCATACAGGCGCCAAGATGCACTGGTTCGGCAGCCTTTACACAGGCAGCAAGGCAGTCCTTCTCAAAGGTACTGCACCAGAAGCAATCCTCGAAACTGCTTCAAAAGAACGCTGCACCATCGTATGGCTTCTCGTTCCTTGGGCACAGGACATCCTCACTGCACTTGACACCAAGCAGCTCAATAAAGATGATTTCCACTTCGATCAGTGGAGACTTATGCACATCGGTGCACAGCCCGTACCTCAGAGTCTCATCCACCGCTGGCTTGAATATTTCCCTGATCACAAGTACGATACAAACTACGGTCTTTCCGAATCCATCGGTCCCGGCTGCGTACATCTTGGTATGGACAACATTCACAAGGTTGGTGCCATCGGTATTCCGGGCTATGGCTGGGAAGTTAA
>JAFQHT010000023.1 GCA_017397825.1 Bacillota bacterium
AGATGTGGGAAATCATGAAGGACTGCGTGCGTGCAGGTCTTAACGATGAAGGAATCCTTCCGGGCGGACTGGAAGTAAAGAAAAAAGCAAAGCAGCTCTACACCAGCAAGCACATTGACGAAAGCCCTGAAACCAAGGAAAACCGCCTTGTGTGTGCCTATGCTTTTGCGGTAAGTGAACAGAACGCTGCAGGCGAAAGAATCGTTACAGCGCCAACCTGCGGTGCTGCAGGGGTACTTCCTGCGGTGCTGTATTACCAGCAGAAAAAACGCAATTACTCTGACGACAGAATCGTTGAAGCTCTTGAGGCAGCCGGAATCATCGGCGCGCTTATTAAGACAAACGCTTCAATTTCAGGTGCTGAATGCGGCTGCCAGGCCGAAGTGGGCAGTGCCTGCGCAATGGCTGCTGCGGCTCTTGCAGAACTTTTCCACCTGGATTTTGACAAGATTGAGTATGCAGCAGAAATCGCCATCGAGCACCATCTTGGACTGACATGTGACCCTATCTGCGGACTTGTTCAGATTCCTTGTATCGAGCGTAACGCAGTGGCTGCAATGCGTGCAATCAATGCGGTGAGCCTTTCCAGCTTCCTTGCGGATACCCGCAAAATGACTCTGGACAATGTAATCACTGTTATGAAGGAAACAGGCCGTGACCTGGCACATCCGTACAGAGAAACCAGCGAAGGCGGACTGGCGAAGATTAAACTTTAAAATAAAATAATTCAGAACTGTACTGAAAAGAACATTTGAATGTGATAATATGGTAATAGCGAAACGAGAAGCTGATTGAAAATGGCTTCTCGTTTCTTGTTTTTTGCTGACTTGACAAAAAAGAAAAAAAACGAGTAACCCGCATTGGCCAGCGCCGTACGATAACAAACTCGCTTCTTTTCGGTTAGTATAATACAGGAGAAGTAGTCAATTGTCAAGATACAATTCTTTAGATTGATTGAAAAATACATATAGACAAATCTCGTTTCCATGTGTTATATTACCCAAATAAGCTACTTATTGTGGAGGATGGTAAAATGAAGCGCGAGATACAAATTTCAGAGGATATGAAGATACTTCTTGATGCAATGGATAATGGTATTATTATTACAGATGCAGACTCAATAGTTTTATATGTCAATCCCGCTTTTCTGAAATTTGCTGGTTTGAAGGAAGAACAAATTGTTGGAAAACTACTCAGAAGTGTGCGTAGTCATTCTCAGTTACACATAGCCATGGAAAACATGGAGCCAATTTATAATCGAAGACGTGTGGAAGATGGCGATGAATCATTCTCCAGTTTGATTCCTATTATCGACAATGGGCAGCTTTTAGGCGGATTATGTGTAGTAAAAGAAGTTGGTGTTTTAAAAGCTCTTATGGATGAAATGGCAGAAATACGCCGTAAAGAACGTTACTATGGGGAGGCCGAAAATTCGAATTTCACGCGGTATATGTTTGATCAAGTGGTAGGAAAAAATGGAGGATTAAAGGAACTTATTCAGACCGCACGGCGGATTTCCATAAGCGAAGGCAGTATTTTGATAACGGGAGAAAGTGGTGTAGGAAAAGAAGTTTTGGCACAGTCTATACATAACAGCAGTAATAGGAACGAGGGGCCATTTATTGCAGTCAATTGTTCGGCAATTCCTGAATCCCTCTGGGAAAGTGAATTCTTCGGATATACTGCCGGTGCATTTACAGGTGCCAAAAAAGAGGGTAAAATGGGCCTTTTTGAACTTGCCCAGGGCGGAACACTATTCCTTGATGAAGTTGGCGAAATTCCGCTTCCATTGCAGTCAAAACTTCTCAGAGTACTGGAAGAAGGCCGTATCCGTAAGGTGGGCAGTGAAAAAGAAGTACCTATCGATGTCAGAATTATAGCTGCAACCAACAAGAACATCCGCAAGCGTGTAGAAGAAGGTGAATTCAGGCTGGACCTGTATTATCGTATTGCAGTATTTCCGGTTGAAATTCCTCCTTTACGTGAAAGAAGGGAAGATATACCGGAATTCATTTACAGTACTCTTGAAGAGTATAACCGGACAAATAAGAAAAACATCCGCATTTCTCAGGCCGCTGTTGAAGTACTGCAGAATTACGACTGGCCTGGCAATGTAAGAGAACTTAAAAATGTAATGGAATTTACCTGTAGTTTCCAGGATGATGACAAATTAATTATGCCGGAAGATCTGCCTAATCATATTGCTGCAAGTTCTTATGTAATACAGACCGACAATACATTGAAAGAAATGGTTAAGCAATATGAAAAAAACATAGTTGAAAGTTACATTAGAAAAATGGGTGACAGTATTGCTGCAAAAAAAGAAATTGCTCAGATG
>JAFQHT010000024.1 GCA_017397825.1 Bacillota bacterium
AGGCAGAAGAGTTTGCAAGGCATGCGGAGCAAGCTTCCATGTTGTGAACATTCCTCCTAAAAAAGAAGGCATCTGCGATACATGCGGAGCAGAACTGATTCAGAGAGCTGACGATAACATCGAAACAGTTTCCAACAGAATCGAAGTTTACGAAGCACAGACAATGCCTCTGATCGATTACTATGAAAAAGCAGGAAACATTGCGCACATTGACGGCAGCACAGGCCTTGACAGTGTGTTCGCTGACATCGTAAAAGCTTTAGGTGAATAATAATGATCATCATCAAATCCAAGCAGGAAATCGGCTGGATGCGTGAAGCCGGCAAAGTAACAGGCTACATTCTGAATGAATTAAAAAACATTATCAAGCCTGGGATTTCAACATGGGACATTGACCACTTTGTGGAAAAAACCGTAAAAGAACACGGCATGATTGCCTCAGAAAAAGGCTACTGCGGATATCCCGCAAGCGTATGTACTTCAGTGAATGAAGAAGTTGTTCATGGAATTCCAAGCAAGAAAAGAATATTAAGGGAAGGCGATATCGTCAGCGTGGACCTGGTGGTTGAACATCACGGTTACATGGCTGACGCAGCCAGAACTTATCCAGTAGGAAAGATCAGCGAAGAAGCACAGCACCTTATTGATACCGCTGAAAAAGCTTTCTTTGACGGAATTGCTTTCGCCAAGGTCGGCTACAGACTGTCTGACATTTCAAATGCCATTCAGCAGACGGTTGAAGGTGAAGGTTTCAATGTGATCAGGGATTTTGTGGGACACGGAATCGGCAGCGAAATGCATGAAGATCCGCAGATTCCAAACTATGGCAAACCGGGCAAAGGCCCAAGGCTTCAGGAAGGCATGACACTTGCCATCGAGCCTATGATTTGTCAGGGTTCCTACGAAGTAGATGTTTTGCTGGACGACTGGACAGCTGTTACAGTGGACGGCGGCCTTGCCGCGCATTATGAAAATACTGTGGTTATAACTGATGGTGAGCCGGAATTGCTTACCTTGTAAAGATGAGAAGGAGATGTATTTATGGCGAAGAAAGACGTCATTGAAGCAATGGGAACTGTTGTGGATGCACAGCCAAACGCTATGTTCAAGGTTAAATTAGACAACGGTTTCGAAGTGCAGGCACACATTTCAGGTAAAATTAGAATGAACTATATCAGAATTCTCCCTGGAGACAAGGTAAAAGTTGAACTTTCACCTTATGACCTCACAAGAGGCAGAATTATCTGGAGAGACAAGTAAGTAGAAGGAAGAGGAGGATTTAAAATGAAAGTAAGAGCTTCCGTAAAACCTATCTGCGAAAAGTGCAAAGTAATCAAGAGAAACGGAAAAGTAATGGTTATCTGCGAAAATCCTAAGCACAAGCAGAAACAGGGTTAATAATCAAATCAATAATTGGCCGCTGAATGCTACCGGGGCTTCAGCATAAAGGCTGTTTTCAATTAATTAAGTGATCCCGTCTATATCGCCCCCGGCAAGGCGACGGAAGATGGGGGAAGGAGAAAAAATATGGCTCGTATAGCCGGTGTTGACTTACCAAGAGAAAAAAGAGTAGAAATCGGTTTAACCTATATCTACGGTATTGGCAGACCAACTTCTTTAGCTATCCTTGAAAAAGCTGGCATCAACCCAGACACAAGAGTTAAGGATCTTACAGAAGAAGAAGCTGGTAGAATCAGAAAAATCATCGACGAAGAATATCTCGTTGAAGGTGACCTTAGAAGAGAAGTTTCTTTAAACATCAAGAGACTTATGGAAATCGGTTCCTACAGAGGTATCAGACACAGAAGAGGACTTCCTGTAAGAGGTCAGAACACTAAGACAAACGCTAGAACTCGTAAAGGTCCTAAAAAGACTGTTGGTAGAAAGAAAAAGAAGTAAAGGAGGTAGGATGTAATGGCTAAAGCTGTAAAGAAGACAGTAAGAAAGAAAAAAAGAGAACGTAAGAATATCGAAAAGGGCCAGGCACATATCCAGTCCACCTTTAACAATACTTTAGTTACTCTTACAGACATGAGCGGTAATGCACTTTCATGGTCATCCGCTGGTTCCCTCGGTTTCAAGGGTTCAAGAAAGTCCACTCCATTCGCTGCACAGATGGCTGCTGAAGAAGCTGCTAAGGGCGCAATGGAACACGGTTTAAAGACTGTTGAAGTTTATGTAAAGGGTCCAGGTTCCGGCAGAGAAGCTGCTATCAGAGCACTTCAGACTGCAGGTCTCGAAATCACTATGATCAGAGATATCACACCAATCCCACACAACGGATGCAGACCACCAAAGAGAAGAAGAGTCTAGGAAAGGAGGAGTAATTTAAATGTCAAGATATACAGATGCAAACTGCAAATTATGCAGAAGAGAAGGTCAGAAGCTTTTCTTAAAGGGCGAAAGATGCTACAGCAGCAAGTGTGCTATTGAAAGAAGAAATTACGCTCCTGGACAGCACGGTCAGGCAAGAAAGAAAATGTCCGACTATGGTTTACAGTTAAGAGAAAAGCAGAAAGCAAAGAGATTCTACGGAGTTCAGGAAACTCAGTTCAGAAACTTATTCGAAAAAGCTTCCAAGAGACACGGTAAGACTGGTGAAAACCTTATGATCTTACTTGAAACAAGACTGGATAACGTTGTTTTCAGACTTGGTTTCGCAGCTTCCAGAAAGGAAGCAAGACAGCTTGTAACTCACGGACACTTCACAGTTAACGGTCACAAGGCTGACATTCCTTCAATGGAAGTTAAGGCTGGCGACGTTATCGCTGTTAAGGAAAAGTCCCAGAAGTCTCCTAAGTTCAAGGAAATCAAGGAAATGTCCATCACAGTTCCTGCTTGGATGAGCGTTGACGTTGACAAG
>JAFQHT010000025.1 GCA_017397825.1 Bacillota bacterium
CAAACATTGTTTCAGGTCTTGATGTTGCAACTACAATACCTTCGCCCTGACCATCTGCTGCAGGGTATCTGAAGTACCAGTACTTGCCGTTTCTGTCTTCATGCTCAACTTCTGCATCGGAAAGAGAAGTCTTACATTCAGGACACCAGTTGATGAGTCTGTTTCCTCTGTAGATGAGGCCCTTTTCGTATAATTTGATAAAGAAAGCTTTTACCGCATGGTTACAGCCTTCGTCCATTGTGAATCTTTCTCTTGACCAGTCGCAGGAGTCGCCCAGCTTACGGCACTGACGGGTGATTCTGCCGCCGTATTCTTCCTTCCATGCCCATGCGCGCTTAAGGAATTCTTCACGGCCAAGGTCTTCTTTTTCAAGGCCTTCTTCCTTTCTCAGCTTTTCTACAACCTTTACTTCAGTTGCAATTGACGCGTGGTCAGAGCCAGGAAGCCAGAGTGCGCTGTAGCCCTGCATTCTCTTCCATCTTGTGAGAACATCCTGCAGTGTCTGGTCCAGAGCGTGGCCCATGTGGAGCTGTCCTGTGATGTTTGGAGGCGGCATTACAATTGTGAAAGGTTTTTTGTCTTTATCAACTTCAGCTCTGAAAGAGCCAGTGGATTCCCACATTTCATAGATGCGGTCTTCGAAATCTTTTGGATTATAGGTTTTTGCCAGATTCTTTTCCATTTTTTCTTCTCCTTGTTAAAGTAATCTTTCGGGCGATTTATGCAAATAAAAAATCCGCCCTTTAAACTAAAGGACGGATGTAATTCCGCGGTACCACCTTTATTCCTCCGGGTTTTTACAACCTCCCGGAGGCTCTCATTTATAAATAAAACTCAGAAGCAACCTTCACAAAACGCTTGCTCTCAGGGCTCTCAGCCACGACCCTGACTCTCTGTAAAGTGCTGACTTTTGCTACTCCTCTCCGTCACCGTTTCATATTCATTTTTGACTATAATATTTTATACTCAAATCATTGAAAAGTCAAGGTGTTCAATGTGATATATCATTTAAAATTTTGTATCCTTCGTTCCGCCCGAAAACACATTCAGTAATCACCGCTGATATTTCTTCAGCAGGCTGCCGGCACTCCTCTGCAAGCCACTGGTTCACCACCGCATTAATGCCATTAAGATAAAACATCATCACAAACTTTCTGTGTTCTTCCGGATAACCGAACCGTTCCAGAATAGGATTGAAGATACTTTCAAACATTCTGCTGTATATCTGCTCAAGTCCGAAAGTCTGATTGTTTTTAAGTGCAGTCGCAAAAATTTTCCGATAGTCTCTTATATATGAAAGATATGGCTGCATGTATTCCTCTGTGATAAAATTCAGTTCTTTAAGCTCACACTCAGCAAATCTTGTGTTTATATTCCTGAGTTCCACCGTGAAATACGAAAGAAACCTGTCAAGCAGTCTTCTTGTTGTTTCTTCCAGCAAGTCTCCCACATTTTCATAATGAAGATAAAAAGTGGAGCGGTTTACCTGAGCTTCTTCACATATTTCTTTAATGGTAATATACTCAAACCTTTCTTTTCCAGAAGCTTAAGAAGGGCATTATTCATTTTTTCTGCCGTACTGAAATACTTGCTTTCTGATCTGTTCAATGTATATTCTCCCCTTCTGCATACTCAGCATATACTACTGCTGCTCACTGATTTCCTTTGCAAGTTCTACAATTTCAAAAGCATATTTAGCCTTACCTTTTTCAAGCATTCTTCTGTAAAGCATGTAGTTTACACCGCATCCTGCGAATCCTGCAAGTCCGATGATTATTCCCAGAACCATCATACCTGTGCCGCTGCCTATTATCTGCATAGCAAGGCACATTCCCAGTCCTGCCACCAGAGTTGTTATAATCCCGAAAGAATATGCAAAGATTGTTGCCGGAAGTTTTGCTCTGCTGTCCAGCTTTCTGAGTGCTACGATTCTGGAATTATCTCTGGGAGCATATTCCTTTGCGATTGCTTCTGCAATAATTTTATCTGTGTTCATATTTTAAATCCTCCTTAAGTTTTTTACAAGGGAGATTATAACTGCCCTGGAACCACAGCGGAACAACACATACATTAAAATGTGTTGAGTTGTAAAAAAATCCGGCAAGTTTTCACCTGCCGGACATGCAATATATGAAATTGTCTGTTTATTTCTGTGGACCAGCTGCTACCAGTGCCTTACCTGCGTCGTTGCCGCAGAATTTTACGAAGTTGTCGATGAATCTGCCAGCCAGGTCAAGTGCCTTTTCTTCCCACTGAGCTGCTTCAGCATAAGTGTCACGTGGGTCAAGAATTGCTGGGTCTACGCCTGGTAATTCAGTAGGAACTTCCAAGTTGAAGTAAGGAATAGTCTTAGTTGGGGCATTTACGATATCACCATTGAGGATACCATCGATGATGCCTCTTGTATCCTTGATGGAGATTCTCTTGCCAGTTCCGTTCCAACCAGTGTTTACAAGGTAAGCCTTAGCGCCGGAAGCTTCCATTCTCTTAACCAGTTCTTCTGCGTACTTAGTTGGGTGCAGTTCAAGGAACGGCTGACCGAAGCATGCAGAGAATGTAGGAGTAGGTTCAGTAATGCCTCTTTCAGTACCTGCCAGCTTAGCAGTGAAACCTGACAGGAAGTAGTACTGAGTCTGTTCAGGTGTCAGGATGGATACCGGAGGAAGTACGCCGAAAGCATCTGCAGAAAGGAAGATTACATGCTTGGCTGCAGGTGCAGAAGATACAGGGCGCACAATGTTTTCGATATGATTAATCGGATATGAAACTCTTGTATTTTCAGTTACGCTCTTGTCAGCAAAGTCAATCTTGCCTTCTGCGTCAAGTGTAACGTTTTCAAGAAGAGCATTGCGTCTGATTGCGTTGTAGATATCAGGTTCGGAATCCTTGTCCAGATTGATAACCTTTGCATAGCAGCCGCCTTCAAAGTTGAAGATGCCGTTGTCATCCCAGCCGTGTTCGTCGTCGCCCACAAGAAGTCTCTTAGGGTCTGTTGACAGAGTAGTCTTGCCTGTACCGGAAAGGCCGAAGAATACTGCTGTATTTTCAACGTTCATGTCAGTATTTGCGGAGCAGTGCATGGAAGCGATGCCCTTGAGCGGCAGATAGTAGTTCATCATGGAGAACATACCTTTTTTCATTTCGCCGCCGTACCATGTGTTCAGGATAACCTGTTCTCTGCTTGTGATGTTGAAAGCAACACATGTTTCTGAATTAAGACCAAGTTCTTTATAATTTTCAACCTTTGCCTTGGAAGCAGTGTAAACCACGAAATCAGGTTCGAAAGCAGCCAGTTCTTCTTCTGTAGGAACGATGAACATATTCTTTACAAAGTGTGCCTGCCATGCCACTTCCATAATGAAACGGATTGCCATACGGGTATCCTTGTTAGCACCGCAGAAAGCATCCACAACATAGAGTTTCTTGCCGGAAAGCTGCTTCTGTGCAAGTTCCTTTACCTGTGTCCATACTTCTTCACTCATTGGGTGGTTGTCATTTTTATATTCATCGGAAGTCCACCATACAGTATCTCTGGAATTTTCGTCCATAACTATATACTTGTCTTTAGGGGAACGTCCTGTATATACGCCTGTCATTACGTTTACTGCACCAAGTTCACTGAGCTGTCCCTTGTCAAAACCTTCAAGTTCAGGTTTCATTTCTTCTTCAAATAAATATTCGTAGGAAGGATTGTAAACCACTTCTGCAGCTTCTGTAATACCATACTTTGTTAAATCAATTGTTGCCATCTTTCTTTGTACCTCTTCTCTTTTTCTCTTTCAGTTTCAGACCGATAACTAATTAATATCTGATGGTCGGGGTAATCCTGCCCGCACCTATCTAGTTTATATTATAAATGCAAAAAAAATAAAATCAACAACAAAAAGAAAGAAAAGAACCATATTTCAGGTTCTTTTCCAGTAAAATCATAAAAGTTATTCAGTAAGGTATTTTCTGCCGCATTCTTCCATGTTCGCACAGTTATTGTAAGCATCTTCAATATCTGATCCACATGCCAGCATACCGTGGTGGCTCATGATGCAGCCGAACTTGTCGCCCAGAGCATCAGCTGTATTGTTCATGAGTTTCTTTGTGCCAGGCAGGCCATATCCTGCCAGCGGAATTTCTGTTCCGAAAAGCTTCTGCATTTCCTTGTCAGAAACAGGCATTGGCTGTTCTGCTGCTGCAAATACGCAGCAATATTTGGAATGCGTATGGATTACTGCACCCACATCTGATCTTCTCTTATAAACTTCTGCATGAAGTCCCTTTTCAGATGTTGGTTTAAGATTTCCCTCGTATTTAAGTGTATTGATGTCCACCTTAACCATATCTGCAGGTGTGAGACGCATGTAGTCAAGTCCTGATGGAGTTACCAACATGTACTGATTATCAAGTCTGATTGAAAGATTTCCCCATGTGCCCTGAACGAGACCGCTCTTAACCAGTTTCTTACCGTATTCAACCAGCTTTTCACGGAGAATCTGTTCCTGAGTCTTTTCACTTTCAGGAATATCAGCAGTTTCTGTTACTGTGATTACGCCTTCTGCAGTTTCTGCAGTCTTTGCAGACTCTTCAGCCTTTGAGTATTTTTTCTTGTAGACTGCTCTCATGAGTCTTGTTTCCACAGGATCAAGGTACTTAACACCACCCAGCTGATCAGCAAGGTAAGTGATTTCTGCAGATTTTTCAAGAACAGTCATTGCAACTACTGCTTCATAAAGGTTTCTTCCCACAGTAACTGTGTAGCCTCTGCCCTTTCCACCGGAAGCAACGCCTCTTAAAACCAGACATCCTGCGTTTTTCTTAAGAGCCCTCTTCAGAGATTTACCTGCATACTTATTTCCGTCACGGCCGTCCGCAATATATGCTGCAGGACCGATAATCTGTGCCATATCATCAAGAGATGGCTTAAAAGGTCTTGCATTGCGCAGAGCTTTCTGACAATAAGGCGTCTGGGAATAAACCATCGCCTTCATGCCTGCTGCGGACATAGGCAGAGCCTTTATAGCCAGCTTTTCCACGTCTGTCATCTTCAGGTTGGCAAGGTCCGCACCATATTTTGTAGAGTAAACACCGTCACCTGTATCAATCATCAGCATTGCTGCTTCGCCTACAGTATATTCCTGGTCGGCCATCATCTTCGCATATTTTTTTAATAATTCGTATGTCTTTTCCATTATTTTAGTTTTCTCCTGTAAATCGTTTGCCGTTTGCCTTCTTGTAGGCATCTTTTAAACCATTATACACGTTTTTATAGTCATCAAACAAGTCATCATAGATAATTTTATTTTCAGGATTTGGTGCGTAACGTCTTTCAACTTCCACAAAATCCTTGGCAGCCCAGAATCCAGGAAGTTCTCCCAGACCAATCATTGCAACGATTGCAGCCCCTACAGCGCCTGCATTTCTAGGGTCTTTTACCACTGAGAAATGCTTGCCTGTGATGTCGGCAATAATCTGCATCCAGGCATCATCAAGAGCGCCACCGCCGATGATTCTGAAGTTGTTGCAGTCAAATCCATAGTCTTTCTGGTAGTTTTCGAGGATCCATCTCAGATTGTATCCGATACCTTCGTAAACTGCTCTCATGAGATGCTCTCTTGTATGTACCATATCTATATTGAACAAAGTAGCTCTGGTTGTGGTTGAAGATACAGGACATCTTTCGCCCAGCATCCAAGGTGTGCATACCAGATGGTCACTTCCAGGTGGAATCTTTCTGATTACTTCGTCCATGTAATCAAAAATTTTGTCACCGTATTCCTCTTTTTCCTTGGCAAAGAACTGTTCCTGAAGCCACTGGATGTTTGCACCTGCGGATTCAGTGATACCTGCAATCAGGTTCATGTCACGTTCTGCTGCCTGAGTTGCCGCCGCACCGTGAATGAACTTGTCATGAGTTCTGCTGCATGCACATACCCATGCGGAAGTTCCCAGATAAATGTGGATGTCTCCGTCTTCACACATTCCGGAGCCTACTGCTGCTGCCTGAACGTCATCACAGCCGCCAAGTACCGGAGTTCCAGGAAGAAGTCCTGTTTCTGCTGCGGCCTCTTCAGTAACGCCGCC
>JAFQHT010000026.1 GCA_017397825.1 Bacillota bacterium
GCCAGATCCTGAACAATGACACCATCCACACCGATTTCATTGAGCAGATGGAGCTGTGCCTTCATATCTTCAGTTTCACTTTCAAAAACTATGGTGTTCATGGTCACGTAAACCTTCACACCGCGTAGGTGTGCGTAATCTACGGCCTCTTTCAGAGTTTCAGCGTCAAAGTTATTGGAATATGCGCGGGCACCGAATTTCTGCATGCCCAGATAAACTGCATCACAGCCACCTGAAACTGCCGCTTTCAGCGCTTCCATATTACCGGCTGGTGCTAACAATTCAGTCATATTCTGTCACCCCTGTTATAATAATTTTCCCCACAGACAACTTGCATCATCGCGGAATTTGAACCGCGGAAACCGGTTTGCCTCATGGTCCTGCGTCTGCGCAGTGAATAAAGTGTCACATAATTTTATTAAATCGGTATTTTCTGCTTCTTCTAGCAGCTCCGCATAATCTTTATATATACCGAAAACATCGGTCAACTGTGCAAATCCATCAGAGCAAGCAAAAAATGTTTTTACAGAATTTTCAGGCCAGGAGCAGATCAGTGCATGTTCTACACCCCTTCCAGACAAATCCAGGATCCAGTACCCTCCGTCCTTATTACGCATGCTGCGGTTGAGCAGAAGCAAATCATTACACTTTTCTCTGGCGTCCAGAACAGATATACCGGTTTGAAGATGCATTTCTGCCATCTTCCGGAGGACCTGTACGTCAAGCTCGCTGAGTCTGGTATCTTTCAGAACCAGAATCTGGTCATCTGCCTTACGCACAACTCCGGTACAATCCCCTAAACCAAAAAATTCAATCCTGCCGTCCAACTTGCGAAAAAGTGCAATGCCTGCAGACGGACTGTCACTCGGCGGTTCCATACCTTTTTCTGCTAAGGCATTGACATACGTATCGTTCAATTCTTTGATTATTTCTGAAATAATAGTGGCTGTAGGCGTTCTGTCATCATCCTCAAGGCGTGCACACAATTTTTCTTTAACCTGTGTGGCAAACCATGCTGCATCAGATTGTTCATCTACGATGTTGACTTTGCTGAGTCCCGATGCCCCGTCAATAACAAAGCAGTATCCTTTTCCAAATCCGATAGCATCCTCACAAGCTTTGGCAGAATTTCCCGCTATACACAGAGAATCCTTTACATCAAACAAAAATGCACACCTCCCAGTACAATAACTGCACCCATGATAAATACCGCCAGATTGCGGAAAGCTTTACGGTTCAGACCATGTAGAATAACCCCGAACCCTGCAAATACACAAAGCAGTGCCCCAAGCAAAACAATAATCAACCCAGCCGCTGCAGCCAAAGACTGTGCTGCGACAGAACTTGCAATTCCAATACTTCCGATAGTAAAACTGATTATGCCGGCGAAAAGTCCAAGGTATTCCATGTTTTTGATAAGTGAGTCTTTAGATTGCTGTTCTATGATGGCCTCAAATTTCTGAATTTTCTCATTGAGCTGCTGCTCAGTTTTGTCCAGCGCCTGCAGATTCTTTGCCTGCTGCAGATGTATCTGATACTGGTTTACACGAAGTGTGTAATCAGAACGTGAAGAGTCTTCTATCGCAATAGCTTTTGTAATATTAAGTATTGCTTCTTTATACCTTTTATTTACAGCAAGCAGGCGGCCTTTAGTACAGTAATACTTAGCGTAGTCATTGCTATCGCTGATAACTTTATCTATAATATAGATTGCCTTGTCCAGATGTGCCGCAAGATTACCAGCGACTGCCTCATCAATGTCAGTTCTGTCAGTTCTGTTTTCATACAGCATTGCGATAGTCTCACAATAGGCATGCTTGGCACCAATATTCCGTGTAAGCTGTTTGCAGTTTTTATCTGCCAGCTCAAGAATTTCTTCAACGGTATAAGCATCCAGATTGTCCATCATGGCAAGCAGCTCCATATGGATGAAGAAAGGATGTGAAGGCATGAACATATGCTTGTATGTCTGAATATATTTTTCTTCTTCTTCATAGTTTTTCATTCTGCGCTGATAGTTGACCAGAATACAGTAAGCTATAAAGTCTTCATTTGTAATTTCTGCTGCGTTAAGCTCGTTATCCACATGATTTCTGATTTCATCAATAAATGCTTCGTGTGGCGGATTTGTAGCCATTTTTACCAATTCCACCTCAAAACTTCTTGTGATCTCACTTAATTTTCCTATCCGTGTCAAGTCATTCAATGTTGCTGGCGTCATATCCGGTCTCCTTTTTTACTGATTCTTTTTCTGCAGCAGGCAGACAACTTCACAATGTGCCCCCTTATATCTGGCGACACACTTGTTAGTTCGCTTTTTTACATTCTCATTATACCCTCCGACAAGTACTTTTTCAATTATACTTTCGAAAACTCCCTGTCTAATTCTGTTATTTTATGATAATTCAAACACCAAATCGTCTTTAATTACAAAAAGGATGCCATGTTCGTGGCATCCCCATATATATTTCCAGGATTATATCTTCTTCAGTTTCCATCAATTGTAGAAATACCAATTGTTACTTCTTCCAGCACATCAAGCAGTATCTTTACTGTATCAAGTGAAGTAAACATAGACACATTATTCTGAGCAGCACAGCGGCGTATTGCTGCACCATCACCAGTGTGTATTGATGACATAATTGCACGGGTATTGATTACATAACTTACATAACCAGAGCGGATAGCGCCCAGTATTTCTTCACTTCCTTCACTGGATTTGTGACGTATCCTGGTTCGGATTCCATGGCTTTTCAGATATTCTCCGGTAGAAGTCGTTGCTTCGATATTGAAGCCAAGGTTATAGAAACGGCGTACCAGCGGTAACACTTCTTCTTTATCTTCATCAGCCACACTTACGACTACAGTTCCGTAATTCTTCAAAGTAAGACCGGAAGCCGTCATTGCCTTATATGCAGCTCTCTGCAGGGTTTTATCATAACCGATTGCTTCCCCGGTTGATTTCATTTCCGGTGACAGATATGCGTCCATACCGCTGAGTTTTGCAAAAGAAAAAGCAGGTGCTTTCACATAGAATCTTTCTCTTTCTTCAGGGTAGATAGAAAAGATAC
>JAFQHT010000027.1 GCA_017397825.1 Bacillota bacterium
AACTTAGCAGCCTGTGCAGGAGCTCCTGCAACGTCTAATGCTGATAATGCAAGTCCTTCAGGCATATCATCAGGAATAATTCCGTAGATACCGCTCTGGAATAAGATAGCCTGACCCTTGATGTCAACCTGGTCAATTGTAGGTCTCATTTCAAGGATTTCTTCGATTACTAATGGAGTCAGGGACAGGGATACTAATGTAGCAATCTTGTCACCAACTTTTAAATCGCCCTTGTAAGCAGGACCGATTTCCTTAACTGTTCCCAGTAACATACCACCGGAACCAGTCCAAGGGTTCTTGTGCTTACCAGCTTTTGCTACGATATTCATCATAGTTTCTTTTACTTTGTTCATTTCAACTTCATCGCCTTCGATGTCTGCAGGCTTCTTGCCATCGCAGGATCTTCTAACGATTTCAGTGAAGGAAGCGGAGTCAACGTTCAGAGTCTTAACGTCGATCAGTACTTCGTTGTCGTAAATTTCCATAGTGTTATCGATAACATCTGCTGGCTGTGGTAAAACTCCCTTTGGGGAGATTACTCTGTGTGTGCCATAAGGGCATCCTTTTTTGAATTCCATGTTTAATTTCCTCCTAGAAATATAAATAATTGGTTTTTATAAATTACACTCGAAAAATGCACGAGCATAAAGTGCTACAGTAATTATACCTTAATTAAACATTCTTTTCCACAAAAAAATGTGTTTTTTTGGTACTAATTTCTGTTTTTTTATTTCAGTAGGATTATGCGTACAGTTCAGCGAACAGCTTCATGATTCTTTCGTCATCTCTCAGAACCTGAAGAGCTGTATTTGCGTGACCCTTAGTATATCCGTTACCGATTAACATATTAACGTCTTTACCGATACCTTCAGCGCCTAATGCAGCCTTTGTGAAGGAAGTAGCCATAGAGAAGAAGTATACCAGGCCGCCGTCCTTACATGCCATGATGGAGGACATTTCTGTGTTAGGGATGTTTACTACGTTGATTACTACGTCAGCTAATTCACCATCAGTTGCTTCCATGATTTCGTTGTACATTGCAACGGAGTCAGTAGCGTTTACTACTAAGTATTCGTCAGCACACTTTACGGACATAGCTCTGTTGATGGACTTCTTGAAGCCGTCTACGCAGATAACTTTACCGTTAACGCCAACCTGCTTCTTAGCCTGCCAGCAGCACAGGATACCGGACTTTCCGCCGCCACCCATTACAACTACAGTGTCGCCAGGCTTGCAGATCTTTGCAGTCTGAGCCGGAGCACCTGCAACGTCTAATACGGATAATGCTAATTCCTTTGGCATATCCTTAGGCAGGATTCCGTATAAACCGGACTGGAACAGGATAGCTTCACCCTTAACGTCAACCTGGTCGATTTCAGGTCTGATTTCCTTGATTTCTTCAATCTTCAGTGGAGTCAGGGACAGGGATACCAGTGTAGCAATCTTGTCGCCTACTCTTAAGTCGCCTTCGAAGTTAGGGCCTACAGCCTTAACCTTACCGATGAGCATACCGCCGGAACCAGTCCAAGGGTTCTTGTGCTTACCAGTTGTTTCAACGATGTTCAGGATGATTTCCTTAATCTTTTCGATATCGCCTTCAGCTCTTCTTTCGATTTCTGTGAAAGAAGCGGAGTCGATGTTTAAAGTATGTACATCGATCAGTACTTCGTTGTCATAGATTTCCATTGTGTTGTCGATTTTGTCTGCAGGCTGTGGCAGAACTCCCTTTGGTTCAATTACTCTGTGAGTTCCGTAAATGTCACCTTTTTTGAATTCCATTTTTGTCGTCTCCTTTTGTCTTTAAAAATATAAAAAATAATTAATTAAACTAAGTTTTTTCAACCAATTATATAAAAGCAAATTTTGTGCCAACTCTCTCTTTCAGCACATTAAAAGCAACACTGTAGTATTTTCAATAACTTTCGCCTGCGAATTCGACAAGGCTTTCCATTATTATACAAAAAGCGAACCGTTTTCGTTTCACACGTATTTTATGTGAGGCGAAATCGGTTCGTCGTCGTTTATAGATTATATTTTTTCTTTTTTCTGACCAGCTGAGTCTGGCTTATGCCGACGGCTTTTGCCGCCTTTCTCGTGGAG